>JANNVM010000905.1:0-15486 GCA_031414455.1 Verrucomicrobiota bacterium | reverse complement strand
GAATCTCGTGCTCAGCGAAATCCACTACCACCCGCCCGATCCCGATGGCGCGACCCTCGAGTTCATCGAACTGCAAAACATCGGTTCGCGTGCGGTGGACTGCACCGGCGCGGCGTTCACCGCGGGCGTGAATTTCAACTTTCCTGCCAACTACACGATCCCCGCCGGCGGTTATGCGCTTATCGTACAAAACACCGTGGCGTTCACCGCGCGCTACGGTGACGGGCTGCCCGTGGCCGGAGAGTGGAGTGCCGCCACCCGCCTCAGCAACGGCGGCGACCACATCAGCCTGCTCGACCGCGGCGGCGCGGCGATCAAAGACTTCTCCTACGACGATATCGCCCCCTGGCCGACAACACCTGACGGAACCGGCCCGGCGCTCGTCCTGGTAAATCCGGCAGCGAATCCCGACCACGCTCTTGCCGCGAGCTGGCGAGCCAGCACGAACAGCGGCGGCAGCCCGGGCACCGCCGATCCGCCGTCCTCACCATTCATCCAGCCGCTCGTCACCGTGACCGATGCCCTCCTTGCCAGTCCGCAAGTCACTCTGGCAGGGAGTGAAATCCGCCTGCAATGGACCGAACGACTGGAGCGGAACGATCTGAGCATCACCCCGCAGGTCAGCCCTGACTTAATCAACTGGCAGGCCGATCCTGGAGATGGCAGTCTGCTGCGCATGATTTCCAGCGTGGAGTCAGATACCGGCCGCACCGTTGTCGTCTCTCCCCGTTCCGGAGCGGGCACGCTGTTTTTCCGCCTCGCGATTAGCCGTTAGTCGCAAAGCCTCACGGCTGCGGAATGGCCGCACCGTCGTGCCGGGGATCGCTGGCACCGAAGCGGACGCCGGCGGGCGTGGTCATCACGGCCTGACCGAATCCGAACGTGCTCGACCGCAGTGGCACCACGGTGATTTCGTGCCCCCGTCCCGTGAGGGCGGCACGGGTGGATTCAGGGATGGAGGCCTCGAGCTGAACATCGCGGCCGTCGAAAGTGGTCTTGGTGAAACGCCCGGCCTCCAGTGCCTGCTGGAGATTCAGTCCGAAGTCGGCGATGTGACTGACAAACTGCGCGTGTGCCTGTGCCTGATTCCATCCGCCCATGATGCCGAAGCCAATAACAGATCCGTCTTTTGCCATCATTCCCGGGATAATGGTATGCAGCGGCCGCTTCCGTGGAGCGAGCGTGTTGGGTTTTCCGGGTTCGAGAATAAAGAGCGCGCCGCGGTTGTGGAGCATGAAGCCGCAGCCTTGCGGGACGATTCCGGAACCGAAGCCCATGTAGTTGCTTTGAATGAGGGAGGCCACATTTCCCTCCCGGTCTGCGGCACACAGGTAAATGGTGTCGTGACCCCTGGAATCTGTCAGGCCTGGAAACACGGACGGATCGGCCTTCGGCATGGTCTTGTTTGCGACGATGAGTTTCGCGCGCTCTGCGGCGTGTTTTTTGTCGAGCATGGCTTCCACCGGCACGCGGCCGGCACGCGGGTCGCCGACGAAGGCGAGCATGTCGGCGTAGGCGAGTTTCTTGGCTTCAATGGCAATGTGCAGCGCCTCCGGTGAATGCAGGCCGAAGTCGTGCAGCGGGAAGTTTTCCATGATGCCCAGCATGGAGAGCGCGGCGATCCCCTGGGTGTTGGGCGGAATTTCACTCACGCGCCAGCCGCGGTATTCGATGCTGATGGGCTCGACCCACTCCGCGCGAAATTCAGCCAAATCCGTCGCGGACATCGTGCCGCCTTCGGCCTGTGACGCTGCAAGAATCGCCGCTGCGGTTTCACCTTCATAGAATCCCTCGCGCCCCTTCTCCGCGATGCGCCGCAGTGAAGCCGCGAGCGCTGGATTACGGAAGACTTCGCCCGCTGCCGGAGAGTGGTCGCCGGGCAGCCAGGTCTTTGCCGCTTCAGGAATCGTGCGCAGCCATGCTTCCGATCCGTGCCAAAGCCGCGCGGTCACTTCCATGAGCGGAAATCCCTGCTCCGCGAAACGGATCGCCGGCTGGAGTACTTCGCCGAGCGGCTTCGCGCCAAAACGTTCGCTCAAGGCGGCCCAGCCCGCGACGACACCCGGCACCGTCACCGCGTGGATACCGCGGTCCGGCATGGTCGTGATGCCTTTCTCTGCAAGGAGGGCCGGCGTTAGGGCCGCCGGAGCCCAGCCGCTGGCGTTGAGTCCGAAGATTTTGCCCGACTTCGCTTCATAGTAGAGCACGAACAGATCGCCGCCGATTCCGTTGCCCGTCGGCTCCATGACACCGACCGCCGCATTTGCAGCGATGGCCGCATCCGCAGCGTTGCCGCCCGCATCGAGAATTTTTACTGCCGCAGCCGCTGCCAGCGGCTGACTCGACGCCACGATTCCGCCGCGCGTGGCGACAAGGGAGCGGCCAGGAGTGACTTCGGACGAGGCCGGAGAATTGATCATGATTGCGAGGATGGAAACAAGCAATATCGGACGAACCCGCCCGTGATATCCGATCGGCCGGGCCTGCTGTGGATGGATGGTTTGACGTGAATTCACATGGTCCGGGTATCAGATTACCGGTCCCGCAAAAGTATCGAAATACGTAGCCGGGGAGATGTTGCCATCGCAAAACAGGCCGCTACGCTCGACCCGTTTTTGTCACCCTAAATCATGAAATCACTTTTCCTTACAGTCGCCGCTGCGCTTTGCGCCACCGCCACCTTTTCCATCGCCGAAGACCTGCCGCCGGCGGCTCCCACACTGAAGATGCTGGAAGGCATTGCCGACTGGACGCCGCTCTTTGACGGCAAGTCGCTCGCGGGATGGAAGGGCGAAGGCTACGCAGTGGAGGGTGACGCCATCGTTTGCACGCCGAAGGGCAGCTTCCTCCAGACGGAGAAGGAATACGCGGACTTCGTGCTCGACTTCGAATTTCAGCTCGCGCCGGGCGCGAATAACGGAATCGGCCTGCGGTATCCCGGCAGTGGTGACGCAGCCTACACTGGCATGGAGATTCAGGTTCTCGACGACCGTCATGAGAAGTACAAAGGCCTCCAGGAGTGGCAGTTTCACGGGTCAGTGTATGGCGTGCAGCCGTCCACGCAGGCGAAAGTGAACCGCCTGAAGGCCGCCGGTGAATGGAACCGCCAGCAGATCCTTTGCATCGGCGATCACGTGAAGGTGATCCTCAACGGCGAGACCATCACCGACGTGTATCTTACCGGCAAGAAGCCCATTCACGAGGAAGCGCATCCCGGCCTCACCCGCACCACCGGCACGATTGCCTTCTGCGGACACGGCGATCGCGTGGCCTACCGGAATCTGAAAGTGAAGAGCTTTTCCCCCGCCGCGCCGGTGCTCCAGGGAAATCCTGACAATACGCCACCGGCGGGATTCACGGCGCTGTTTAACGGCAAGGATCTGACGAACTGGATAGGGTTGCCCTCCGGTCCGGGAGAGTTTCCCGCGGGCCGTGCGAAACTCAGCGCTGAGGCACTCGCCGCGGCTCAAAAGGAGGCGGATGAGAACATGCGCGCGCACTGGAAGATCGAGGATGGTGCGCTCGTCTTCAGCGGCAAGGGCCGCAGCCTCTGCACGGCGGAGAAATACGGCGACTTCGATTTCTATGTGGACTGGAAAATCCCGGCTAACGCTGACAGCGGCATTTATCTCCGCGGTTTGCCCCAGGTGCAAATCTGGGATCCGTCGAATCCCGGACAGTTTGCCGTTGGCAATCAAAAAGGCAGCGGCGGTCTGTGGAATAACAAGGGCCCCGGTAAAGACGGCAAGGACCCGCTGGTAAAAGCCGACAAGCCGGTCGGCGAATGGAATACATTTCACATTCGGATGGTGGGCGACCGCGTTACCATTCACCTCAACGGCCAGACGGTCGTGAACCATTCCATTCTCGAAAACCTCTGGGAGCAGGGACAGCCGATTCCGCGCGCTGAGCAGATCGAACTGCAGAACCACGGGAACAATCTCTGGTTCAAAAACATCTACGTGCGCCCGCTGCCCTACTGAGGCGTGGCCGGGCCGGAGGCGTCCACGACTTCCACGGTATTGAGCGCGGACAACTGGTCGCGAAAGCGGCTCGATTCGGGGGCAAGCATCTCCGCGGTGTCTTCCGCAGTGCCGCGCAGGCCGGTGCGCAGGGCAAAGGCGTAGATCAGTTCACTGCGGCGGTAGAAATCGTCGGAGTCCGTAATGCGCGTCCGGATGTCGGTGGCAAGCTGGATGAGCAGAGCGGGCGACGCTTTGCTGACAGGGATCTTGATTTCGGCACCCTGGTGCGGCCTTGCGGAAAGCACCGGGCCAGCGGCGGAAAAGGCGACGCGCAAAACCCTGCCATCGCGCTCCAGCGGACCGTCCACGGATCGTTCGGCGAGATCGCGGGTGAGCTGCTCAAGAAACTGGCTGGCTTTCTCCCAGGTATCCCGGTGAGCATCGCGCACGGCGGTGGCTTCGGGCGCGGTCACCGTGAGTTCCTCCAGTCTGGTGGCGGCTTCCCGGAAACGGAAACTCTCGCCGAGCGCGGCGGCACCGGCGTTCGTTTCGCGGATGAGCTTGAGTTGGGTGTTGGCGCGCTGCGTTGGATCACCGCCGCCGGCGGCGATGAGCGACGCCTTGCGCTTGGCGACAGCGGAGGCAAAGGCCTCGACGACGGCGGCGGCCGTGTCTTTGGCCGCACCCGGGAGGGTGAGTTTGCTGACGGTATCGCGGGCGGCCGCGAGGGCTTTGTCGGCTTCTTCTGCTGAAAGATTCTCAACCGGTGGCGTCACCAGTGAAACGACGAGTACCGCCTCCGCGAGATATCCCTTGCCGAGGCGCTTGCAGTTCCCGACCCACGCAGCGGATTGCGGTGGCGCACTGGCGTCGAAGGCACTGAGGAACGCGACGGCACCGGCGGCATCGCCGGCGTGCCAGTTTTTCAATCCGCCGGCGAGCAGCCCGATAGCGCGCACGGAATCCGCCGGGCAGTCGGCCATTTTCTTCACGGGCACCGGGCCGTCGGCAGCAAGCCATGCCGCGGTGGACACGAAGAATCCCGCGAGGCCGGCATCTTCCTCAGCAGTCGAATATGGGCCATCGCGGGCGATCGCCTTATAGCAGGAACGGGCTCCGGCGGTATCGCCCATGAGAAGCGCGCAGAGACCGGCATTAAAGCGCGCCCAGTTGCGCGGCCGCTGCAGCGTGCCCGGCGCATCACCGAGTTCTTCAAAAATCCGGCGTGCCTTGCCATATTCCGAAGCAAGCAGGGATTCGCGGGCGGAAATGAAGCGTGCCGAGGTGGAATCATCAGAGCCGACAGCGGGAGCCTCCGGGCCAGGCCATCCCCCGCCAGTCCTGACGTCAGGCGGCGGCTTCTTTTTCAAGGTATGGAAAAGACTGACTCCCGCGATGACGGTGGCGGCCGCGGCCGCGGCCCATGGCCACGGACGGGAGCGGCGGCGGCGACCCGGCCACGGTTTTCCTTTGCCTCCCTTGCGAAGGCGGCGCAGGGCGTATTTGAGGTGTTCGAGGAACTCGTCGTAGCTGCGGTAACGGCCTTCCGGTTTCACGGCGAGCGCCCGTTCCAGCACCGCGCAGGTTTCCTCCGACAGCTTCGTAACCACCGGCTTCACATGGATGGCGCGGGACTTGATTTCACGCAGTTCCTTGAGTGACGCGGAATCCCGGTCGCAGTGCGGACGCCCCGTGAGCACATGATAGAGGGTGGCGCCGAGACTGTAGATATCACTGCGGAAATCCTCCGGCTCATGGTTGAGAGTCTCCAGCGGGACGTAATAGGGCGTGGCCCAGATTTCACCGCTGCCGTCGGAATCGCGGGCAAAGATAGCGAGTCCAAAGTCCACGATCTTCGGCGTGCCGTCTTCGGCGAAGAGAATGTTGCCCGGTTTGATGTCGCGATGGATGAGCCCCGCTTCATTGGCGGCGCGCAGGCCCTGCACCGCCTGAATAGCCATCTCCAGCACCTGCGCCTCCGGCATTTTTTTCTGATCGCGAAGCACGGCTTCCAGACTGCCGCCGGAGACGAGTTCCATGGCGATGTAAAAATACCCCTGATCGCGTCCGGCGGTGAAAACACGCACCACATTCGGATGCGACATCTGCGCCGTGATCTCCGCCTCTTTCTCAAACTGCCGGGCGCGTTTGCTGTCCTGACTGCAGGCGCGGTTGAGGATTTTCAGAGCGACATCCCGCTGCAGCGACGTGTCGCGGGCGGAGAAAACGCGGCTCATGCCGCCAGTGCCGATTTGTTTGGTGAGCAGGAAGTGGTCGAACTTGTCGCGCGAACGGAAGATGGCACCGCACGTCGGACAGGTGACTTTGGTGAATGGCTCATGCGCGGTCACGTCCGCCAGCGTCCCGCATGCCGGGCAGGCATTGACGACTTGTGACATGGAGGGCACCGGTTTCATGAGGGGTGAAAATAAGCCGCACCGGCCCGCAGCGCAACGACGCGGAACTGAATTCCGCGGCTTTGCACTGCCTGACAGAAGTTGCCGGTGCGTGGCGATGCAGGGCGGTAGATGAGCCGTTCAGCCCGGGAGACGCGCTTCCCATTCACGCTTCAGCAGTCCAAACACAAACTCACTGTCCCAATAGCCCTTGTCCCACCGGTGCTCGACAAAGTGAGCCTCCTGACGAAAACCCAGCCGGCGGAACAGCGCCGCGGCTTTGTGGTTCTCCGCTGCGGTAACGGCGGACACACGATGCATGTCCAGGGTGCCAAAAACATATTCCAGCACACAGCCGAGGGCCTCCGTCGCATATCCCTGGCCCTGCTGCGCGGGAGCGAAGGTCACGCCCAGTTCCATCTGCCGCGGGTCGTTCTGCCAGCAGTGCAGACCACAGTCGCCTATCAGATTTCCGCCTGCCCGTTCGATGACAGCCGCCTGAAACCAGGTCCCCGGAACGCCCGGTTCTGCATCGCGCTGACTCGCGATCAGGCGGTCCGCCTCCTCCGGCCCCCATGTTTCCCACCCCTGATACCGCGCGACTTCCGGCAGCGAACGATAGGCGCACAGCGCCGGTCCATCGTCCGGCTGCAACCGCCGGAGCAGAAGCCGCGGGGTGATCAGAGAATCCGGAAACGACCAACTCATGGGGAATTGAACGGAAGACTGGTGACGCTGAACAACATGGGAGTGGGATGCAGGAACCGCGGCGATCACGTTTTGCCGGTCGCCGGTTTGTGGGCGATCCGCGGAAAGCCGAGGGCGCTCTCCACGAATACCGGGGCGGCCATCTCCGCCGAGGAGAGGGGAAAGTAGCAATTGCTGGCTGCGCGCAGGCGGGCGGCGAGCAGTTCATCCTGACAGGCGATGATGACCGGCAGCGGCGCCCCGGGCCGGTGCTGCTCGGTGAGGGTACGGGCGCGCAGGGCGATCTCGAGATTCATCCCGTCCGCCGAGGTGACGACCATGATGGCGCGGGCGCGGTCCACGCCGGCACGCAGCAGGGTTTCCGGCTGCGTGGCATCGCCTTCGATGACGGGAACGTGATGCAGCCGGGCGGCGGCACGGGCGATGGTGCTGTCCAGTTCGACGCAGACCACCGGTTCGCCGCGCTCCTGCAAATCGCGCACCACGGCGTGTCCGAGCGAGCCCACGCCGGCCACGATCACATGACGACTCATTCGCCGCGCCGCACGCTGGTGCTGCGCGCGCGTGGCTTCACCGGTGATCAGAAAATGGCTGAAGAGCGAGACGAGCAGGGCGATGAGCGTGATGCCGGCGAGCATCAGCAACATGCCAAAGGCCTGAAGCCACGGGGGATCCTGATACAGGTTATAGTCGCCGAATCCCACCGTGGTGAGGATGGTCACCGTGAAATAAGTGGCGTGCATCCACGGCATGCCCTTGGCGAAGTGAAACACGAGTGTGCCGGCAATGAGGCAGGAGGCCAGCAGGACCAGCACCAGCATTTGCCAGGATGTCCGCCGCGGCATGACCACGGGCCGGCGGGCCGGCGGCGCATCGGTTTGCTCCGGGGCTTCGAGGGCGCACTTCACGAAATGCGCGGCCGAGAGCGCGGCCGGACACAGCGCGGCGTGCAGTTCAAAATCGCGCTGGAGCCGGTGCCCAAGATGCGGGGCGTCCACGCGCGTCACCATGCGCAGCGCCGGCGCGAGGCGTTTCACGCGGATGGACGTTTCCAGATTCCGGCTGTCGTCGGCGCTGGTGACGATCGCAGCCTGACATTCCTCCGCGCCAGCGACGGCCCAGGCATCGGGATCGCGAAAGTCTCCGGTAAATACCTCCGCACCCGCCTCCCGCGCCTGACGCAGATGCCACGGCTGCACGCTGGAGTCCGTAATAACGCGCACCGGCGTTCCTCCGTCGCGCAGCAGTTGCACGATGCGCAGTCCGAGCCGGCCAAGGCCCGCGACGATGACCGGTCTGTGGTCTGGAGTTTGATGTGACATACCGGGAAATTACGCCGCCGGGGTGTCAGGGAACCGGGACGCTTTGCAGGACGCTGGCCACGATGGACGCGGGGTCGCCGGCCTGACCGTGGCGATTGTCGCGAATGATGAGACGGTGGGACAGCACGGCGGCGGCGACGGACTTTACGTGGTCAGGATAGACAGCAGGCGCGGTCTCCATCCATGCGGCGGCCTGGGCGGCGCGCATCACGGCGATGCTGGCGCGGGCGGACAGCGCGCCGCGCCCGGCCTCAGTCTTGCGCAGGCTTTCGCAAATGACGGTGATGTAGCGGCAGACGCGGTCATTGACCGGAACGGCGGCACACTCGCGCTGTGCGGCGGTGACTTCATTCGCATGGAGAATGGCCCCTTCATCCGGCGGCTGCGGCCCGCGTTGCGCGTGCATTTTCAAAAGTTGCGCCTGCGTTTCCATGTCAGGGAGTGACATGTGAATGCTGAGGAGAAAACGGTCGAGTTGCGGCTCCGGCAACGGGAAGGTGCCCGTGGCGTAGAGGTTGTTCTGCGTCGCAATGACCATGAACGGCGGGTTCAGTTTGCGCGTGACACCATCCACTGTGACCTGCTGCTCGCTCATGCACTCGAAGAGTGCGCTCTGGATCCGCGGGCTGGTGCGGTTGATTTCGTCGGCGAGCACGATGTTCGAAAACACCGGCCCCGGGATGAACTGAAACTGCCCGGTGCCCTGGTGAAACATGGAGTATCCGGTAATGTCGCTCGGAAGGAGATCGGGTGTGAACTGAATGCGGCTAAACGTGGCTTCAATGCTTTTGGCCAGTGTCGCCGCGAGCGTGGTCTTGCCGATGCCCGGCGGCCCCTGGATGAGCACATGCCCGCCGGCGAGCAGCGCGGTGATGAGAAGAAAGGACGGCTGCTCTGCACCGAGAACCGTGCCGGTGAGCCGTTCGTGCAGGGATTTTAGTTTGTCTCTCACAGAAATTGTCAGGGTGGAATTGGCGGCGAGCATGATGCAGGGCCACGGGCGGGGAAAGGAGAAAGACGGGGAGGGAGGCAGTAATAGGTAATCAGTAATCAGTGCCCCATGCGCCACCTTGATCTGTGCGATCCTCTCACCCGCCGCAGGGAGCACGGGATGCACCTGATCAAGCGACACGATTTGGACGCCCTTCGGGGCCATGCGCCCAAAGGCCGCAAGGTCATCATCGCCTGCGACCGGGTCATTCTCGACTATCAGTTCCGGCAAAAAGCCAAAGACACTGCGGGACTCTATTTTGTTTTATTAAAATCATGCCGGCAAAAGGTCTTCGATGAATTCAAAAACAAGCTCAACGAAAAGAAATCATGGGCCAGCAGCGTCGCGGCCAAAGCGGCTCAGGCCAACTTCATGTGTCTGGTGCGCAACCTGATCGTGCTCTATGACCATGAATTGGAAAAGGAAGGCCTCCGCCTGAGTAGCAGGGAATTTCCGGACGAACATTACCGGCGAAGTGAAAATATTTTGGGGGAGGCCAGGGAAGGCCCGTGGCCCGCCGCTTCGGGGCGGCCTTTAGAAACCTGGTAGGGACAGGCTCCTGCATGTCCCATTTTCAGCGGGCCGGCGTCTCAGCGCCGGGCGGCGCGGAGCTGGCGTGGACGACAGAGAAAGCTCCCGCGGCGAGAGCCATCGCGCCAGCGATAGGCATTATCCCTGGGGATAAGAACGTTACTATTTCCCGGGTAACATGTGAAGCCGGTAACATGTGAAGCCCGGCCGTCGAGCGAGACAACCTCACCGTCGCGGGGGAGGCAGCCGGTTGACAGTGTTTTCCGATAGATTAGGCTGGCGTCATGGGTTACCCGAAGACTGATCACTACGATGGCATCATTCGCCGGCACATCCGCTCCGGACGCGCGTCCAATAAGACCGAAGTGGTTCACCAAGCCTTGTCGCTGCTGGATGCCGTTACGCGGCATCGCGGGCCGGCGGGGTCCAGTTTTGCCAACGCCGACGAGCTGGAGGCATTGCTGCTGGAAGCGGGTCCGGCCCAGCCCATGACGGCGGCGCGCAAAAGTAGAATCTACGGAGATTTGAAAAGGTGAAATGGCAGGCATCCCCCGAAGTCGATGAGGACCTGATCGAGGGCCGGGATTACATCCGGGGCGACAATGACGTTGCGGCACGCGCCTTTCTGGACGCGGCTTTTGAAACGTTTGATCTGCTGGGTGACTTTCCTGAAATGGGGCCGCGCGCCCGTCTTCGATCCAAGAAGCTCCGTGATCTGCGTTTCTTCGTGATGCCCCCACCGTTCAACCGGTGGATTATCTTTTATCGCGTCACCGATTAGGGCGCTGGGATCATCCGCGTCCTGCACGGGAGCATAAATTGGAGACAGGAGCCGGAGCGGTTTTTCTAATCCCCGTAAAGATCAAAGCGCCGGCAACAACTTCTTGACTTCCCTTAACCGCGCTTTGGCATCCTTCTTCGTGAGGCGCGGGAACTTGCCGCCCAGCGTAATGGAATTGCCCTCCCGCGTGAGCATGAGCTTGCCGGCTTGCACTCCAACGAAGATGAACGGCAGCATTGCGAAGCCTGCCCGTGTTTGTCCTTTGCGTGAGCCTTCCTCGAACGGAGGCAAACACGGCGAGGCTGGAAGCCATCGCCGCGCGACGGTTCACGCGACGGTTCACGGGCAGACGGGGGCGACGCGGTCGGAGAAGCGGTGTTTGATGATGATTTCGATGTCCTTGAGTTTGCTGATGTCCACTTCGTTGGGGTTGATGGTGAGGACCCAGCGGGTGGCGGCGACGCTGCGCTGGTTGAAGCCATTGATCTGGATCCGGGCTGCCCCGCCACCGCGGCAAACGCGACGCCGCTCTCCGGCACCCACGTTCCCGAGGCCATCGTCGGCGAGCCCTCGAACCGGAACCCTGTGGACGCCCCGGTATTTTGAACGGTGATGGTGATTTGATTGCCCGCCCGGGTGAGGCCGGTGACTTTGAGCGACTGCGCGGAGGCAGTTGCCGTGAGGGCCAGTGCGATGACGGCAGCAGGCAGGCGCCGGGCGAGAGCCCGCGCGCGAGAGGTTCATGTTAGTTTTCTTCTATGGCTGAGGTTGAAGTGCTTCGTCTTCAGTTCAGCCCGGCAGAGCACCAGCGGTGTCGCGCGGAAGGGAAAACTCACCGTCAAAGAACGGTGATGCGCGGAGTCTGAGGCGAAGATTGGATTTGGCGAGATAAAAATGAGACTATTTGGGAGGCCCGCGAAGCCAGTCAGGAGAGCGGCGGCGATGGACCCTGAGGGTGTTAGGAGTTGCATGGCGTTAGAGCGGGGAACAGTCTCCCCAATGGGTAAGCAGGGAATTTCCGGACGGACCTTACCAGGAAAGTAAAAATAATTTCTGGAGGCCCGTGGCCCGGCCGCTCCGGGGCGGCCCCTCACAAACATGGCAGGGACATGCTGCCGCATGTCCCACTTTTCGCGGGCCGGCGTCTCAGCGCCGGGCGGCGCGGAGCTGGTACGAACGACAGAGAAAGCCCCCGCGGCGGGAGCCATCAGGGCGAAGCCTGCCCGTGTTTCGTCCACCACGCGCCGAGCCGGAGCCAACACGGGCAGGCTGTCGCCATGCCCGCGCTACATCATGCCGGCGTGCGGGCCCACGCTAGGCCGCACGCCGGGGTTGAAATGCCGCGCCGGACAAACGGGTCCGGCGCGGTGAGGGATGCCGGGCTTGACAGTAAAAGCGGATTGCAAATTGGCTCAGATGACGAAGCAGAATGTTCGCCTGTTTGCCTTCGGCTATCTACGCTGCGCTTCGGTTTACTTCGTTCGGCTCGCGGTCCCGGGGCGTCAGCGTTTGACGGCGCGGTAGCGGTAGTAGGCTTTGGGGCCGGCGAAGGTGTCGAATATTATTCTGTCGCCGGCATCGAAAATGACGCCATTGGCGAAGACCGGGGCCGCCCAGTTGACCCAGCTTCCCACCGTCGTCCAGTCTCCGGCCGCCAGCGTGGGGCTCCGGTCGAGATAGACATTCACGTCGGGCGGGATGGGCGGCGGAGCGGGGATTACTTTGTTGCTGTACATTTCGAGCCGGGTGGTGCCGAAAACATAGGCCACGCCGTTGAGGATGGCGTCGTTATTGGCATCGCCGTTGAAGGCGGCGTTCTGGCCTGCGGGGATGTTAATGGCGGCCCACAATTCGTAGCCGGAAACGACCACCGACGACAGGACTTGCGGGATGTAGCCCTGCCGGTTGTTGACGGCCGGTGCGGCTGCGGTGGCGGTGCCGATCATGCCGCCGACGCTGGCCTGGATGCGGACTGCGGTGGCCCCGGTGCCGGCGCTGGCCGCAGCCCCGCCCTGATCCAGCGTGTCCGCAGGGATGGTGACGGCACTGGCACCGGACCCGCCGGCGCGGCTGCCGGCCCGGGCGGCGGGCAGGCCGCACAGGAGGGTGCCGACAGAGTAGTGGATGAGACGAGTTTTCATGGTGATAAAGCGGGATGCCGGTTACTTCACGATGCTCACCGTGGCAACGCCCGCCTCTTCTGCGCGGCCGCTCTTGCCTTCCATGAATTTCATCAGGGTTGCGAGTTGTGCGTCCCGGGCCTGGTCGCGGGCTTCGAGGGCGGTGAGCCTCGCCCGCAGTTCGTCGTTCTCTTTCTTGATCTGCTTGGTCGCTTCCACAAGGACCGGAATAACTTCGGAGTAAGCGACCGAGTAATAACCGTCCGAATCCTTGCTCACTGCTTCAGGCAGCACCTTCTCCACTTCCTGGGCAATGAAGCCCAGGGAGCGTCCCGACGGGAAATCCTTCGCGGGGAATGCCGCACGGTTCCAGTCGTAGCTCACCCCGTGCAGGGCCACGATCGTCTCCAGCGCACCGGAGACCGGGCGGATGTCTTTTTTATACCTCGCATCAGAGCTGGTGTTCACCGCGCCGACACAACGAATTCCGCCGTTCACGTCGAGCTTAAAGGTCGGCGTGGCTGTGCCGATGCCGACGTTGTTATTGCCCGCGATGCAAATTCCCGACTGAAATTGTCCGGTTTGTAGCAGCAGCTTCCCGCCGCCTATCGTTCTCAACACGATGTCATTGATACTTGCATCAAGGCTGAAGTATCCTTCGCCTCCGACGAGGGCAAGATTGCAGTAGTGGACATTCGCAGGGTCAGACACGGAGATGCCGTCGTTTATGGTGGAGATCGCGAGGGGGCTTGTCGGCGTGGTCGTCCCGATGCCGACGTTGCCGGTGTTGTAGTAGATATTCGCACCGTTCCGCGACCATGCTCCAAGACCAAGACCGGTCAAAGCCGATCCATCCCCGACGAAGGCCGTGGCCCTGACGGTGCCGGTGGATTCGAAATTGCCGTTCACGGTGGTGCCGCCGGGGAGGTAGCCATTCGGAGCGAGGCGCTGGTCGGGTGAGAGCTGCTGGCCGTTGAACCAGACGCGGAGGCGGACATCGGGCCGGGCGAAGGCGGACGGGGGGATGGCGAGCATGTTCGTGAGGGAAGTGTCGCCGAGGAGCACGGAGTAGAGGCCGCCGTTCACGGTAAGGCTGACGGCATTGACGGGATCGGCCGTGATGGTGCCGTTGTTGTTCCAGAGAGATTGCTGTCTGGGTGGCGGTGCGGCGATGTTCACGTTGGGAGTGCCGGTGTATCCGGTGCCGCCGTTGACCGGAGTGATGGCCGTGACTTTGTCACCCGTGAGGACCGCCGTGGCAGTGGCCCCGCTCCCGCCGCCGCCGGTGACGGTCACCACCGGCGCGGTAATATAGCCGGCACCCTGATTGACGACCGTGTAATCGGTGATGAAGCTGCCGGTGCGCGTCGCCGTGGCCGTGGCCGCGACGGAGATGTTCGCGGTGCCGGCAATGAGCGCGAACTTGAACTGCCCGTTGCCGGTGAAATCGGCGGGCGGAGTGCCGGTCTGGACGCGGCCCTGGTAGCTGACCAGTGCCGGGGTCTGACTGAGTGCCGCGGGTGCCGCAGCGAGGAAGAGAAGGGCGATCGCCCGGGTGAATGTCGAGTGTTTCATGGTTATTGGATGGTTGATGGAAGAGCGGAAGACCTCTCCTCACCTGAGCAGCAGGGAATTTCCGGACGAATATTACCGGCGAATTGAAAATATTTTTGGGGATGCGGCGGAAAGCGGGTGGCCCGCCGCCGAGGCGGCCATTAGAAACCTGGTAGGGACAGGCTCCTGCATGTCCCATTTTCAGCGGGCCGGCGTCTCAGCGCCGGGCGGCGCGGAGCTGGCATGGACGACAGAGAAAGCTCCCGCGGCGAGAGCCATCACGCCAGGGAAGAGCGTTATCCCTGGGGATAAGCATTATCCCGGAGGGATCAATGAAAATAGCCCGGCGTTTCAACGCCGGGATTGGATGGGCGATGGCATAAGTCCCGAAGGGACGGCTGATGGGAGGCAGGTCCTGCGGGAACTGTGGGATTGATTCAGCCGTCCCTTCGGGACTGGCATCCCCTGGCCTCAGAACCCGGCGTTGAAACGCCGGGCTATTATCGCAGGTCCCTCCGGGACAATACCCTGGCACTGCTCCTGAATTACCGAAAGGCCTTGCGGCTGGCCCGGGGGCAGGCTTCACCCGCGGAGGAAGCGTCACGAATTGGCTCTCGCCGCGAAAGCGCTGCGTGACGGGCACACCGGCTCCGCGCCGCCTTCGCCCGCGGAATAATGGGACAGGCGGGAGCCTGTCCCTACCTGGTATTAAGGGCCTGCGGCCCGGGATCATAGACGTCCACTGTCTGCGTGGCGCAGTGGCGTGCGTCCGATCCGCCAACGAGGAGGAGCTTTCCGTTTTTCAGAAGCGTGGCGGTGTGATAGGAACGGAGTGAGGGAAGGTCCGGAGCCGGGGTCCATGTGTCCGTGGCGGGATTATAAAACAAAACGGTCTTTGCCGGAGTGCCAATGACCGGCGGATACGGGGGGACGGCGTTGGGGTCCAACACGCTGCCGGCGATGAGCACTTGGCCATTGGCCGGCAGGGTAGTCCAGGGATAGAGGTACGGGAAAGGCAGCGGGGCGGAGGGTTTCCACCTGCCGGTGAGCGGATCGTAGCGCTCGCATGCGAGGGTCGCCGACCCCCCCCTGGGGCGATCCGCCGGCGAGGTGCTCGC
>JANNVM010000904.1:0-3639 GCA_031414455.1 Verrucomicrobiota bacterium | reverse complement strand
CACCATTTTCTGAAACCGATACGCCGCGCCTGGGGGACGGGCGAGGACGGCTTCGTTATTGAGGTGTCGTTGGATGTCACTCGCGAGGCCGTTTGCCGTTTGGTAGCGCCGGGCGCGATCTTTCTCCAGGCACTTCATCACGATCCAGTCCAGATCGCCCTGGAGTTGATGGACGAGCTTGCCCACGTCGGTCTGGCGGCGTTTCCCCGCCGTCGTCCTGGCGTTGCCGGGCAGCGTGTTCAGCTTGGTTGAGGGCCGCATCGGTTCCCGCTCGCGGATGATCCGGACCAGCGCATCAATGCCGCCCTGCGTCATCTCCTTCGCGTCAAACGGCGTCTGGCTGACGAGCAATTCGTAGAGCAACACGCCCAGGCTGTAGATGTCGGCCCGCGTGTCGATGTCCAGCCCGCTCATCTCCGCCTGCTCGGGACTGATGTAGGCGGGCGTGCCCATGAACTGCGTGAACTGCGTGAACACCGTCTTGTCCGTCAACTCGCCCTGCGTGGCCTTGGCGATGCCGAAGTCGATGACCTTCGGCACCGGCACGCCGTCGTGCAGCGTCACGAGGATGTTCGACGGCTTGATGTCGCGATGGATAATCCCCTTCTGGTGCGCGTGCTGGATGGCCTGGCAGACCTTGATGAACAGGGCGAGTCGGTCCTTGGTGGGCAACTGGTTCTGATCGCAGTACTCGGTGATCTTGATCCCGCGCACCAGTTCCATGACGAAGTAGGGCCGGCCCGTGTCGGTCACGTTCGCGTCGAAAATCCTGGCGATGTTCGCATGGTCCATCATGGCCAGCGCCTGCCGCTCGGCCTCGAACCGGGCGACGATTTGCCGGCTGTCCATGCCGAGCTTGATGAGCTTGAGGGCGACGCGGCGCTTCACCGGCTCGCGCTGCTCGGCCATCCAGACCTCGCCGAAACCGCCTTCGCCGATCTTCTCCAGCAGCTTGTAGCGCCCGAGCATTTGCGCGGGGGCTTCGGACGGCGGAGGCACGGGCACCGTGGGCGCCCACGGCTCCACGGCGGGCCCGGAGAGGAGACTGTCGCTGGAAAAATGTTCCTTCAACAACTCGTCCACCTTGCGGCGCAGCGTGACGTCCCGGCCACAGGCTCCCTGCAAATACGCCGCACACGCCTCCGGCGTGGGCATCTCCAGGGCTTCAAAGAAAATTTCGCGCTCAGTCATGATTCAATCGTTTCTCCATAGGGGCCGAATCGGCCGGCCAACTGACAGGCGAGTTCCCAGGGAAAAACACGCCACGAGGGAGTGGAATGTTTTTGTATCGGTTCAGGTATCTCCACGACGGAACCCCGGAGGGGTTCTCCCATCACACTCGGATCCGTCCGCGTTTCCCCCGATGGGACCCTCCCTCCGGGGTGGAAAGCAATTTTCCAGGTATTTCCGGGGGTGCGCTCGTTCCTCGCGAACCTCGGGCTACTCATGGGAGAACCGCTCTGCGGTTCAAGCAGGCTGCCACCTGAACTGTAACAAGATATTTTCATTCCAGCGCCTCCTGTCCGGAAAGCGAGGCCCGGATGGTGCGTTTCAACCATGCCCGGGCAAAAGCCCAGTGCCGGTCCACCGTGCGCGGCGCAAGGTCGAGGGCGGAGGCAATCTCCGGAATGGTCATGCCGACGAAAAAGCGCATCTGGACGACTTCCGCGGCTTGGGGATCCTCGAGCGCAAGGGACTCGAGGGCATCGTTGACGGCGAGCAGTTCCTCCGACGGCACGGCCATGGCGATTCTGGATTCGTGCAACTCCTCGCCGGTCAGGTTGGCGCCGTGTTTCAGCCGCTGCTTGCGCCGGGCGATATCAATGAGGATCTGCTGCATGGCACTGGCGGCGGCCTTGAAGAAATGCCGGCGATTGGCGAAGTGTTCGTTGCCGTCACCGGCGATCTTCATCCATGCCTCGTGCACAAGGGCCGTGGCCTGCAGCGTCTGTCCGGGTTTTTCATTGGCCATGCGGACGGCCGCCAGTTTGCGCAGTTCCTCATACACCAGCGGCAGCAATTGATCGCCGGCATGCGGATCGCCCGCATCAATGGCGCTGAGCAACTGAGTGACGTCGGACATGGATGCGATATTAGGCAGGCGCATGGCAAAAGACCAGCACGCTCTTGGAGACAATCTGAAAGGAATTTGCTTTTTGCGGGTGGCGTCGTTGGCGGGATCCGGAACGGGGAGAGAGGGGGTCTGATTGTTACGTTAGGAAAGACACACACTCATGGAGTTGGTGCCCGCCGATCACCGACGGCGGATTGGAAAAATCTATCCAGGTCACGGGCGGGTCAAGTTCAGCGCGGATTGCAACGTGGACCCTACCGCATTCGCTGGCCAGGAGAGGCTCCTTCTAGGGCGAGCGGAGGCGGTAGAAACGCCTGGGATAATTCCTCCACTGGGGATCGCTGAAGTAGGAGGAGCCGCCGGTGAGGGTGTTGGTTCCCACTGGGGTCCAGACGGGATTGGCAAGGTCCACGGAGGCTTCCACGACGATGACCAGGCCGCTGGTTCCGGTAATGGTGAAGCCGAATTGACCGGCCCGCACGCCGAAGCTGGCATCGCTGCTCAGCACCTGTGGATTCCAGAGGACGGCTGGAATGGAATGGTTACCGCACCGTCGAAACAGTTGCGTTCCGTGATGGTGATCGTGCCGTTATCGATCTGGTAATGGTATGGAGGACAGTTTCCTGGTGAAAGCAGCGAAAGATTCTGCAACAGGGTCTGGGCAGGCGGAGGCGCTGGCTCCGATACAGGAGGGGTCATGGATGCACGGCAAACTGCCTCCCGGCTCTGTCGATGAAATAATGCGACTCGCGGGTGACCTCGCGAAAGCTGTGGTCACTCTGAAAAATGAGCACGAATGGCGGCCACCAGGCCGGGGATGTCGTGCTGTTTCGCTTCGATGTGCGGCTTGAGCTTGTGACGCTTGAGCGCGGTGGTGGTGACGGGGCCGATGCTGGCGATTTTACAGTTGTCAGGAAAAGGAATGCCGAGAGCGAGGAAATTGTCCACGGCACTGCTGCTCGCGAAAGTGATGACGTCGGCGCCTTCCTCGCGGAAGCGGGCCTGGCCGCCGGTGACGTCATTCGTTTCCGGAACAGTGCGGTAGGCGGTGGCTTCGTCCACGATCGCGCCGTGTTTTGTCAGCGCGGCGGCGATGACATCACGCGCACCCTCAGGGCGGACCCAGAGCACGGTTTGGTGTTCGATGCCGCCGGCGTGCTCGATGAGTTCCTTCACGAGGGACTCGGCGACGGCTTTCTGCGGCACAAATTCGGCGCTGAGGTGATATTCCTTGAGCTTCTTCTCTGTCCCGGGGCCGATGGCGACGAGTTTCGCGCCGCCGATGTCGCGGGCGTCTTTGTAGAGTTTGAAGAAAAGGTCGAAGAATGCGGAGACTCCGTTAGGACTGGTGAAGATGATCCATTCGTAGGTGTGGGCCTCCTGGACGATGCGCCCGAATTCCATCCTGTCCACGGGCGGTTCGATGCGGATCGTGGGAAGTTCGTAAGTGTCGGCCCCGAGCGCACGGAGCTGACGGCTGAGGTCGCCGGCCTGAGACCGGGTGCGGGTGACGACGATGCGTTTTCCAAAGAGCGGGCGCCGCTCGAACCAGTTGAGTTTGTCCC
>JANNVM010000903.1:0-2147 GCA_031414455.1 Verrucomicrobiota bacterium | reverse complement strand
CGCCTCACCTGGGACGCCGCGGCCAACCGAGGGGTGCGCCCGCCACCGTAGCGGGGACTCCCAGTCCCCAAGTCCAAAATTCTCAAATCACGAAACACATTGGGGGACTGTAAGCCCCCGCCACATCATGAACCTCACGCTCCACTGGCTCCGCCGCGATCTTCACCGTCACGCACCTGCGCTCGCGGTCTGGGCGCTGCTCGTTGCGCTTTTCACCTGGGCGCGCATTTGGCTGCGCACGCATCCTGACTTCTTTATCGGCGACCGCGATCTCTGGCTCAGTGTGCCCGCAGCGGCGCTGGGGTTTGCGGAAGTCTGCCTGCTGCTGCGCGTTCTGCTTGATGATCCGGCGCGAGGGCCTCACGTATTTTGGAAAACACGACCGCCGTCCGGCGAAGCAGTATTCGCGGCGAAGGCGGTCATCATTCTTCTCGTGTCGCTGGCCATACCTCTCCTTGCAGACGCCATCTTCGTCGCCCTCGCCGGCCCGTCCGGCGGCGGGGTGGAAAGGCTAACGCTTTATCTCGTCCCGCCCGCGCTGGCACTCATGGCCGGTGCGGCGGCGGTGAACTGGAAGCGCGTGCTCATCTGGTTGCCGGTTGCGGTGATAGCGATCATGGGGGCTGCGGTGGCACTGCTTTTCACAAACAGGGCCGGCAGGATCACCGAAGCCGCCGATATCCGGGTCATCGCCGCCGCTCTTCTCCTGGCCTCCACCGTGGTGGCACTGCACTGCTGGCACCGCCGGGGAAAGTTGCGGGCTATTCCTGTGCTGGCCTGCCTGCTTCCATCACTGGCCGCATACGGTGCCGCCTGCACCGGATGGAATCCCGAACGCGACATGAGCCCGCCACACGGCGTGGATGCGACGAATTTGAATGTGCAGTGGCATCCTTCAGTGAAGCCCCGGCTGACTGGCGGCGTTGGTCATGGCGGGCAGTGCACGCTCGTGTTGCCGCTCAAGCTCGGAGGCCTGCGCAGTGGCGTGACGGCTCACAGCTCACTCCGGCGTGTTCAGATCACGCCTGAAGGCCGGAGCCCGTTCAGCGCTACTGGCGGACGGGTGCTTCAGGCCAGCTATAAGGGGCAGCGTATTTTTGACGAGTCCGATCCCGGTTTCATTGTGGAGCTATCCGGGGATCAGGCTGAGGTATTACGCGACCGGTCCTGTGAGGTCTCAGGCACCGTGCGACTGTTTTTCTATGAGCGGAAGCCCAAGGCCATTCCGCTCAATGGCACGCACACCGTTCGTGAAAATGGCTGTCAGTGGAGAATCACGCCTTTCATCGAATATCGCATCTATGGGCACGGGACCGGAGACTGGAGGGGGCCCCGCTGGTGGCGGCGCACGGAATTCATTTCCACCAGGCCGGTCATGAATGCGCGGCGCGAAGCCTGCCTGGGTCCCGAAAGCGGCTTTTTCTACGCGCCCGGAGGCCGACAATCGATTCAGGTGGATACCTTCAGCCACGATCATTCTCTGAACGTATGGGAAGGCGCGGGGCTTCATGAGGAGGCTGTCGATTTCCGAACCGGTGGTGCTGAGGAGGCGGAAACTATTCGTCACCTCACTGCCGCCGACCCTGCCGTTCGCGAAGGCTGGGAACTGCATTTCGATGTCATGGTCTATGCCGGTACGCTGGACGTGCCGTTTACACTGCACATGCCGCAACCGGAGGCTGACTTACTGCCCCGCTGAATTGGAGAGGATCTTACCTCACGCAAAATGCTCCCAGCCGCCGGTGAGCGGCGTGCGTTTCTTCTTGTTTGCTAACAATTCGCCGATGCACGTCAGCGGCGTGCGCGGAAACGCGTCTCGCCATGCCTTCATGGCCGCAGCGACCCGGCGCGGCGGAAGAGTGAGGAGGAGTTCGTAGTCTTCGCCGTCGCTCACGGCTTGCGCCGGAGTGCAGCCCCGGTGGCAGGGGAGTAGTGCGGGATTGATAGTGAATCCGGTGCCGCTGGCATCGGCGAGGCGGGGGAGGTCTTTGGCGAGGCCGTCGCTGAGGTCCTTCATGGCGGTGGGGCGCGCGTGTTCCCCCAGCCAGCGGGCTTCGGTGAGGCGCGGTGTGAAGTCGAGGTGGCGTCCTGACAGCGTGCCGCCGAGACGGCCAGTGACGCAGATGACATCGCCGGGCCGGCCGCCG
>JANNVM010000902.1:0-1792 GCA_031414455.1 Verrucomicrobiota bacterium | reverse complement strand
GATGCTCATGGGTGTGGCGATTAATGATTGGGACAAAACAGCAGACCGCCTGCGATGCAAGGCGCGGGCCTCATTTCTGGCGCGGCCGATTTTCGTCGTGCAATGCCCGCCGCAACGTTCATCATACCGCACCTCTTTTCGACCGCATGTCTGAACAACCCGTCAGCCGCAAACCCGCCCGCACCACCGAAAGTGTGCGGCGCGCCTGGGAGCGCCGGGTTCTCGCCGACTGGCGCGGCGTTTATATTCCTCCCGACCTCAGCGGCTACGAACGCAAAGTCGGCGACGTCGTCGGTCGCGTCCTCAAAAAGGCCGGCATCGAAGACCGTGTCTCCCACGAGCAGATCGCCGTGGATTGGGAAACCACGGTCGGCGACTTCCTCGCCAAACATTCCCGCCCCGTTGCCCTCCGCCGCGGCGTCCTGATCGTCGCCGTCCTCCAGGCCGCCATCCGTTATGACATGGAACGCCGCCACAAACGCGACATCCTCGCCCGCCTCCGCGATCGCTACGGCAAAGATAAAATCCGCGACGTGAAGTTCCAGAATGGGTAGGCAAAGTGCGGCGGTGCGAAGCTCCCGGACAAACGAGTGATTTAGCCGGGCCGACCGCGCCGTTGTCCCATAGACCGGGCGGTGGAAAAAATCCGAACCCGGATGAATAAACGAATGCCCCGGGAAGTCCCGGGGCCGGTGCGCAGGGCCATGCCGTGAATTCCGGCAGCGACGGGCTGTTTCATGTACTGCCCGCAGCGGGAAATGTTTCGGGCTTCATTGTCCTCGCCGCCCGCGAGGCCCTCATTTGGGCCATCCGATCAATGGACACGCCCTTCGTGGCAGTTGGTATCGCCGTCACGGCGGCGGCGGAGGGTGAGGACCGCCAATCCCGTGCAGAGGAGCGCGGCGGACGGTTCGGGAATCAGGGTGATGGAGTGCCACGCGATCGAAACCCCCTCGTTGTTGGTGTCGGCCGGCAGCCCGGCTGACGAAAAGATCACCGCGCTTGATCCCACATTTCCGGTGAACTGAGTCCCTGCAAACAGCCGGCCGTCAGGCTGAAACTCAGGAAACGGTTCCATGCTCAGGGTGAAGTCTCCGTCGAGCACCACGCCATATCCGGTATCGCTGGCCAGAAAAAGGTGGTCCCCCGGATCCCGGTTCATCTCATATAACAATGCCGAGTAGAATGAACTGATGGTCATGTCCGCGACACCGAGGACGCCGGAGGCGAGCATGCTCCTGTTGGCCGTATCCGCATAAGGGTATCGCTCCCTCAAAGAATCCGTGTCGTAACTCAGAATCATTACCGCCGGCGCTCCATAGAGCGAGGGCGGAGCATCACGGTCAACTGCCTGGACCACTCCGGACAACTCATAAAAAAGGATGGCCCCGGGCAGTGGGCGAATGCCGGCAAGGAAAGTGACGGCACAGAACAAAAGCAGAAAGGTCGGTGATTTCATCGTTACGCTGGTCGCGTGGTTGGTCATCAAGCAACGGTGAGGAACCGGTGCGCCACGGCTTGAGCGCCGGACAGCTTACGCTCGCACACGTTTGGTGCTCGCGATAGCAGCATGTTGTGCGGCGCGGCTTTCTCATTTTCTACACTTGATTCCGATTTTGTTATCACCGGTGCATGTGCCCCCTTATGACACCGCCTCCTATCAACCTAAAAGCGGGAATGGGTGTCCGCAGATTACGCAGATGAACGCAGATTTTCAGCAAGTTGTGACTGACGTGCGACTCATCCTGCGGGTGTATGTGACCATGTCGGCAACTCCTTCATAATCTGTGGA
>JANNVM010000901.1:0-22778 GCA_031414455.1 Verrucomicrobiota bacterium | reverse complement strand
TTCAATATCCACCACCAGCGGGGCCGCGCTCTGCATGCGCCATGCGAGTTCGTAACTTTCCACGACGGCTTCCATCGCCTCATCTCCCGGCTGTGCGCGCAGTTGTTCGGCATTCAATGCCTGAAGCAACTCAAACTGCCGCCGGGCCGCCGCGGCATCGGTCGCGGGTGTGAGATTGCGGAAAGTGGACTCCTTCGCCGGCTGGCCGCTGCGACCGAGCGGCGTGCCCTGATACTTCGCCGGTAAAAATGCACTGCCGTAATTGCGCGGTCCGCCATTCCCAAGACTGGGACTGATCGTGACGAACCCTGGCAGATTCCCGTTTTCCGTGCCGAGCCCATAACTGATCCACGATCCCATGCTCGGCCGGATGAAATTCGTGCTGCCCGTGTGCAGGAAAAGCGTCGCCGGGCCGTGCGCCACGCCTTCCGTGTGCATCGAGCGAATGACACAGACGTCGTCCATGTGCCGCGCCATGTTCGGAAAAAGTTCGCTGCACCACAGACCGCTCTGCCCGCGCTGCTTGAATTCCCACAGCGGCTTCATCACCCGCTGCGTCGCGCCTTTTCGCGTCTTGGCGATGGTCCGGGCGTCATCAAAATCGAGCATCGTCCCGTCCTTCGCCGTGAGCAGTGGCTTGAAGTCGAGCGAATCCACCTGGCTCACCCCGCCCTGCATGAACAGAAAAATGATGCGTTTCGCCCGCGGTGCCAGATGCGGCAGCGGCATCGCAGCGCGACTATTCATCCCCGCCAGCGCCAGCGAGCCGAAGCCACAGGCCATGCGCTGCAGCAGCGTGCGACGGGAGAGGGCGGGTGAGTTGAGCACGGTGTGGGTTTGGTTCAGTTTGCAAGACCGGCAGCAGTGAGGAGTTCGCGAACCCACGCGGCGTCATCAGGCTCGAGAGGCGGGAGCAGGGCGCGCGAGTAGTCGTGCTTCCAGTAGTTTCCGGTGACAAAGCAGCGGTCGAGCAGCGGCTGGAGATCAAGCGGCGCGTCGGCGTCCGAGGGGCGCAGGGGCACGCGAAAAGCGGGCAGCCGTTCGCGCAGCGGGCATGGATAAACCTCGTCGGTGTTCGGCGTGCCGCTGCGGGTGACACAGATGTTGCCGCCGGCTCCGGCGCTGCGCGGGGGCAGGAGATGCCGCGGCGCGGCAAGCACATGCTCGCCGCCACGCAGCAGATCAATCTCCACAAAGTTGACGCCGCCGTGGATGAGTCGCTGTTGTTTGGTGCGATAGTCGCGCGAGCCGGTGCTTTTGTTATAAGGACTGAGAATTTCGATGACGGTCACCAGTTCGCCCGTGGCGGTGCGGATTTCCACCCAGCGGGAGATTTCGGATTCGCCCATGACAATCACAGGCTCGGCAAGCGCCACGCCGGTGGCGGCGGTTTCAGGCTCCCACGAAGGAGGGATCCCCCGCCGCCAGGATTCACTGACCGCGACGTCGGCCCGGTAGGCTTTGTCGCCATCCAGAGTGACGACGGCGAGGGACTCCTCAGGACGAACCGTGAGATCGTCAGGCAGCGTGGCGGCGAGGGCATCGCTCACATAGCCAATGAGCCGTGCGTGAACTCCCGGCCACACCTGCTCAAGGTAGGGATTCATGCCGGGAAAGGGATTGCCGGGGCGGTTCATGTCACAAGTGTGCAGCGGAGAGAGGGGGACGGCAAGCGTTGAGCCGCGGGCAGTCATTCCAAATACCGGAAGTCGAGTGAGCCATAGAGCGCGAGCATCAGTTGGGTCCATGTCGCGGCGCGATCCGAGCCGGCGGTGAGGGCCTGGTTCATTGCGGTGAGTTCCGCTTCGCGCGGCGCCCGGCCAAGTGTGAGGAGGAACGCCCGGTCCAGCCTTACGGCATCGTCCTTCACCTCCGACAGGAGCCGCACCGCGGCCTTGCGGGCCTGCTCGTGGACGAAGGGGTGATTCATCATGAAGAGCGCCTGCGGGGCGACGGTGCTAACGTTGCGGCGACCGGCGGTGGCGTTGATGTCGGCAAAGTCGAAGGTTTCGAAAAGTTCATGCCGTTTGTTGCGGAAGGCCGGCGTGTAAATGCTGCGGCGCGTGTCCTGGAAGTCGTAGGCATACTCTACGTTCTGCGCCGACGTGTCGTTGGCATCAATCTCACCCGCACCCTGGATATTGGGACCACCGACGGATAAATCGAGAGTGCCGGCAGCGAAAAGAATGGCGTCGCGCAACTGGCCGGCATCGAGCCGGCGGCGGGGTGCGTGTGTGAGCCGACGGTTGTCAGGATCCGTGGTGCCCGGGGCAGCGGCGGCGAGCGCCCAGGTGCGCGACGTGACGATCTCGCGCACGAGCCACTTCACGCTCCAGCCTTCCTCCACGAAGCGCGCGGCGAGCCAGTCGAGCAGCGCGGGATGCGATGGCCGGTCGCCGGTGACTCCGAAATTATCCACGCTGCGCACGATTCCCTCGCCGTGGAACCAGCACCAGACGCGATTCACAAAGACGCGCGCCGTGAGCGGGTGCGCCGGGCTGGTGAGCCAGTCCGCCAGTTCGCGGCGGCCGCTTTGGTTGTCAGGAATCGTGATGCCGCCGCCGGCTACCGTGAGCACGCCGCGGGGAACGGATGGTCCCTTCTGATGCACCAGGCCACGCACGCGGATTTCGGTGCCGGAGGGTTTGTCGTCATCCAGCACCGACATCGTCACCGGCCGGTGCGGGCCTGCGGTGCGGAGTTCCTTGAGTCTCTTCTCCAGGGCCTTGACCCGGGATTCGCCACCGGGAGGAGTGGACGCCGCAGGTGCCGCCGGCTCCCCCGCCGGCAGGAACTGCATGGCGTCCGCGATGACATGTCCGGTGGTGCCTTCGTTGCTGACCATGACATAGCCCGCACCGTCTTTTTCAAAACGCCACGTGCCCAGCGAAATCCAGCGGCCTTCGATCGGGGGAGGTTTCGTCTGATCCACGGTCACCGTTTCCTCACCGGTCGCGTGCAGGATGTTCACCGGCACGTTTTTCGCACGGCCGTCGCCCGGAACATAGCTTAAGCGCACTTCGTAGCGGCCAGCTTGAGGGATCTTCGGCACGTAGCTCAGCGTGGCAGTGCCTTTGCCGGCGTTCTGGTCATGGCGGTAGCCGCGGGCCACATAACCTTTGGTATGGACGGAATGCCGCCAGTCGCCCACGGCGCGGGCATCTTCATCATCCACAACAATGCCGGGCAGCGTGACAGGATCCACGACGATCGCGCCGGCCGCCGCTGGCGCGGAGCCTGCGGCGCGTTTCTGCGCGGCCGACAATTCCTTGAGCAGGGCCAGTTCCTCTTCACGGTGCGCCGCGGGCACCGCCTCCTGCGCTGCGGGTACCGGCAGCGCCGTATCAATCCAGCGTGCGACATTGTCAGTGTAATTGAA
This sequence comes from Verrucomicrobiota bacterium, assembly GCA_031414455.1. Taxonomy (GTDB): domain Bacteria; phylum Verrucomicrobiota; class Verrucomicrobiia; order Verrucomicrobiales; family V1-33; genus V1-33. Next base: position 19,399 of record JANNVM010000901.1, on the reverse strand, counting down.
GAGCGTGCGGGTGCTCGCGAAGATGCCCGCTAGCGCATAATAGTCGCGCTGGAGGATCGGGTCGAACTTGTGGTCGTGACACCGTGCGCAGCCGATGGTCTGGCCCATGATGGCTTTGCCGATGGTGTCGATCTGTTCATCAATCACATCGAAACGAAGCTGCTGCTTGTCCTGCTCTTCATAATTTGCCGGACCGAGCGCGAGGAAGGCTGTGGCCACCAGTTGCCGCTCCCGCTGCGCCTGATTTTGGTGCGGAAGGAGATCGCCGGCGATTTGTTCGCGCAGCATTTTGTCGAATGAGCGGTTCTCATTGAACGCGGTGATGACATAATCGCGGTAACGCCATGCATCCTTAAACAGCAGCGTGCGCCCGCCGCCGCTGGATTCGGCGAAACGTGCGACATCAAGCCAGTGGCCGGCCAAACGCTCGCCGAATTGTGGGGTGACGAGAAGGCGGGTGGCGAGATTTAAGATTTGAGATTTATAATTTATAATTTGGCCGGAAGGGAACGCGGCGATGTCCTCCGGCGACGGCGGCAAACCTGTCAGGGCGAAGTGGAGACGCCGGGCGAGCGCCTGCGGTGCCGCATCCGGCCCGGGCTTCAGCCCGTGCGATTCCATTTCCGCGAGGACGAAGCGGTCAATGTCCCCGCGCGGCCATGCGGTGTCCCTCACGTCAGGCACGGCGGGCTTCCGCACGGGCTTCCATGCCCAGAATTTCCTCCCGTCCTCCACGGTCATCGCAGTTTGCTTCCCGGGCGTCTCAAGGCTCGCCGCGGTGCGCGGATCAGGCGCCCCCATTCGCACCCACTCCTCCAGCACGGCGATTTGCGAATCGCTCAACTTCCTGTCAGGCGGCATGGCGAGATCCTCGTCGCGGTAGCGCACGGCTTTGATGAGCAAGCTGTCGCCCGCCTTCCCCGGCAGGATCGCAGGGCCGCTGTCGCCGCCGTCCGCCCAGCCGGCCCGGTGATCAAGGCGCAGCCCTCCCTTCATTTTCTTTTCTCCATGGCATTCTCCACAGTGCTCCTTGAGCAGCGGGCGGACTTTGGATTCAAAAAACGCGTCACCGTTTTCCGCGAAACCGGAAATCGCGGAGGCAGTCAGGAGTGTGAAAAATACACCGGGGCAGCGCATAAGTGGCCGCGACCATACACCGCGGTCGCGGGCGGTCATCTACTCAGTCGCGGTAAAACGGAGCGCGAAGTTGCACTTCGCATCTTTGGTTGTGGCGCGTTAAGAGAGCCGAAGTGCAACTTCGCGCTCCGGCTACTCCTGTTTCGCCATTTCCTCCAGCAGACTGGTGCGGACGGTTTCAGAAATGGGTGCCTGCTGCACGGCGGCGAGGGCGGCATCGCGGTCCTGCCAGCGCCATGCCTGCGCGGCGGAGCGGACCACATCATCGCGTTTGGCGGGGTCACCGATCGTGACGGCCCAGGTAAAGGCGCTTTCGGGATCCGACTGCACGATGCCGTTGGCGAGTGTCCGCACGGCGGCGTCCCGGCTGTCGCCCTGCGGCAACTGCTGGACCCACGCGCTGGCGGCGAGGGGATCAAGTCCGGTCCATGCCTCGGCGATGGTATTTACCGCGCTCTCCTGGGCCTCGCCGGCGGGAAGCTGCGCGGCCCACTGCGCGGCCCCTGTCACGTCCTGCTGGAACCACGCCCGGGCCACATTGCCCGCGGCACTCGCGAGATGTGAGGGTGTTTCCGCGCCGGTGCTCTGTGCCAGAAGCTGGCTGACAATACCCGCGCTCGCCGCCGGATCGTTGTCGGCTTTTTGCAAAGAACCGTGCAGCAGCGCCACTTCGCGCTGTTCGCCGCTGGCGGTGGCGGCCCATGCGAGCACGGCGTCAGGATCGGAGCTGGCCCAGGTTTCGAGGACCGCCCGCATGGCGGATTTCTGCTGCGCAGGATCGGTTATGGTCTGCGCCTTTGCGAGGGCTCCGGGAGCATCTTCGTACGCCCACATGCGCATTACCTGATCGGTGGACTGTTTTCGCGCCGCGGGGGAATCCAGGGACTCCACCCATTCCAGCGCTGCGACGGGATCCTCGGCCGCAAGCTGGCCGGCGACACTGCCCCACAGATAATTCTGCGCGCCCAGCGCCGGCGTGGCGCGGAGGAGGGCGGCCATCTGCCTCGGATCTCCGTTGGCGAGTTCCCATGTATTGCCATCCTTCAAGGCCGCCGAGCGCTCGTTCTCCGTCAGTGTCAGCAGCCATGTCAAGGTACCCTCCGGGTCATCGCCGGAGTGATTGCCAACGACGCCCCGGATGGCATTGATGCGGGCCGGGCCTTCGGGCAATTCCTTGAGCAGCGCCGTGATTTTATCCGTCTCAGCAAACTCAAGGCCGTTCAGACATCCACTGATCGCGAGGGAGCGGTCCTGCGGGTTCTCCAGCGAACGGGCCCATTGCGTGGCGGCGTCCCGGTCCTGCCAGGCCCATGAATTGACGACGTTGCCCAACTGATTCTTCCTCTGCCGCGGCGAAAGCTCCTGCCATGCGGCAGCGGCAGCAGGACCGTCGGTGGCGGCGATCTGCTGCAACGCAGAGCCCACCGCATTGTCGCCGCCTTCACGCGCCGGGAGGGTTCTCGCCCATGCAAGGGCCGCGTTAGGATCCGACTGCGCCCATGCCTGAGCAATCTGTCCCGAAACCTGCGCCCTGTCATTGCGGGAGAGACTCCCGCCTGCGGCCGCGGCGGCCGCGCCCTGCGGATCATCGGCGGCCCACGCGGAAAAGACATTCATCATCCCGTTGCGGCGCGACTGGCCTTTGGGCAGTGCCAGCGTCGCGGCGAGAGCGCCGCCGGGATCTTTGGAAGCCCATGCCTGGATGACGTTGGATATCGCCTGGGTGCGGGAGCGGCCCTCCGGCAGGGCACTGGCGGCGGCATGAGCCGCCTGTGGATCCGCATAGGCCCACGCTGAGAACACGGACTGCAGCGCCTGGGTGCGGTCCCGGCCTTCCGTCAGGGCACTGGCTGCCGCATACGCTGAGCGCGGATCCTCTCCGGCCCACGCGGCCAGCACCGACTGCAGCCCCTGGGAGCGCGCCTGGCCTTCGGGCAATCCGAGGGCTGCCGCATGAGCCGCCGCCGGATCCGCCGCGGCCCATGACTGGAGAGCATTTGTTAACGCCCGGGAGCGGTCATTGGGTTTCCTCAGCCCTGCCGCCGCGGCAAAGGCCTCCGCGGGATCATTCGCCGCCCAGGTGCTGAAAATGTTCTGCAACTGATAGCTGTCCATGTTGCTTCCCAGCGACTGGAAAACCGCCAGCGCGCGGCGCGGGTCGGTGGCCGCGATAACATGGATCAGGGAACTCAGTGCGCCACGTCTCTGGCCCGCGTTTTTGATGGCCCGCGCATGGGCGAGAGCCTTGTCGGGATCGCGCCTCGCGAGGGCAGAGAGCACGATGCTGCGCGTATTCTGAAAGCGGTTTTCGGGCAGACTGGCGCACCACTTCAGGACGCCGTCCGCATCCCGGTCCGCCCAGCAGGAGAGCAGCGTGGAATAGACTGCATTTTCCTGCCAGGTCATCTGCGCCTTCCATGGAAAGGACCCGGTGAGCCGCCGCAATTCCTCCGCCTCGGTGTGGTCCAGGGCGATGAGCAGTCTCGCCCCGGCGTGGTTGTAGTCACCCGCCTCTCTCGCGATCCGGAGGAGGCCTGCGACGCCGCCGGTTAAAGCGGCGGCGGGCGCGCTGCCCTTCGCCGTTGATACCGGCGCGAGGGAATGCCCGGGGGATTCTCCAGCCTCATGATTCACCGCCGTCCCGCCCCGCGGGATCAGATAGTGATCAACGGCCATGCCGCCGCCGAGGGCAGCGAGGAGTGACAACATACGAAGCAATGGGGCAGTGCTCATGGGGCGCGACCATAGCACAACGCGGCATCGCGCCAGTATTCTATTTCAGCCCGCGCAGGGAGGCCCCGCTCACCACCAATTCCAGCCTCCTTTAGTCATGAATCCTCTCCTGATCAATTTCTTGCGATTGTCGTTTTATGCACATCCCCTTCCACGGAAAGTTCAATCCCGGGGTTCCGCCCTGCCAGCCCTGCTTTGTGAAGGCCTGGAATTCCTGGTGTTCTCGACGGCGTGCAGGGATTTCTGATGTATAATATCCCTTCAAAAATTGAGCCCATGAAACAAATCCTCTTCGAACGCACCGGTGATCCCGCCGGCGTGGCGGAACTTCGCGATGCACCATCTTCCGTGCTTCCGCCTGGCCACGTCAGGCTGCGGATGCTCTTCGCGCCGGTGAATCCGGCGGACCTCAACTACATCGAAGGCACCTACGGAAAAAAGCCGGTGCTGCCCGCGGTGCCTGGCATCGAGGGTGTGGGCCGCATTGCTGAAATCGGTGAGGGTGTCACCGGCTTGACCGCCGGTTCTCTTGCCATCCAACTCGGCGGCATGGGATGCTGGGCGGAGGAAATCGTGCGTCCGGCGGACGAGGTCTTAGTTCTCCCTGACAACATTGATCCGCGGCAGGCGGCAATGCTGCGGGTGAATCCGGCAACTGCATGGGGACTGCTGCACGCCGCCGGCACGCTGCCGTGCGGCGCATGGGTGGTGCAAAATGCCGCCAGCTCCGGCGCGGGGCACAGCGTCATCCAGCTCGCAAGGCATCTGGGTTTGCGCACGCTCAATCTCGTGCGCCGCGCGGAAAGCACCGCGGCCTGCGCCGCTCTGGGTGCCGATGCCGTGCTGGTGGATGACACGAACGCCGCCGCCGCGGCGCGCGCCCTGCCCGGCTTCCAGGCACCGGCACTCGGACTCAATGCCGTCGGCGGCGACAGCGCCATCCGTGTCATGGACCTGCTCGCACCAGGCGGCACGATGGTCACTTACGGCGCCATGAGCCGCCAGCCGGTAAAAGTGCCGAACGGTTTCCTCATTTTCAAAGATGTCAGGCTGCGCGGCTTTTGGCTCACGCAATGGCTGGAGTCCGCGCCGCGGGAGGAGGTGCGTGCGATGTACGAAAAACTCGCCGCACTCATGGCTGCAGGGAAAATGCAGCAGTCCGTCGCCGCGGAATATCCGCTGTCCGAAATCGCCGCCGCCCTGCGCCACGCCGCCACGGGTGCGCGCGGCGGGAAGGTGCTGCTGCGAATCACCGACGGGTGAACAAATCAGCCGGGTTGCCGGCGACGGCGCTCCGGCACCGCTATTTTTCCACCGGTGCCTCAATCTTCACCGGCGTAGTGAACTTCGAATACGTGATCGTCGCCGGCAGTTCGATATCCGTGGCGGAGACGACCATTTTTGCTTTGCGGACGAGGATCATGTCCTTCATCTCCGGCTCTTTGCACAGCCAGAACTCAATGCCGGCCTCTTCGCCTTTGGCGGGCTTCGCGACGTGGAGCAGATCCTCCCCGCCCACCTTCACTTCTTTGGTGGTGAATTCGCCTCCGCTGTAGATCTGCTCCGCCATCTGGACGGGACCGGTAATGATGTTGTTGAAGAGCAGTGTGATTTCCTTCTCGGCATCATCGCCCTGCTTCCATGTCTTGCCGTCATCGGCCGTGAGGTAAAACTCGCCGCCGGCAACCACGCGCCGCTTTTTCAATCCCTTCACGTCAGTGCAGAGCAGCGAAAGTGTGCCCGCGCCCATATCACCGGTGAGCGTGGCCTTGCCTTCCGGAGTAGCCAGTTCCACTTCCACATGGAATCCGCGGAGCTGTGCCTGATTGGTGAGGGCTTGCTTGAGCACGGACTGTTCTTTCGTGAGTTTCGTTTCACTCTCCGGGACGGGTTTCTCCTCCGTGGCTGCCGGCTTTTCCTCCTTCGCGGGTTTTTCGGCGGCGGGCTTTTTCTTCGGCTTCTTCTCATCAGCGGCGCGCAGCGGCGGAGCCAGGAAAGTGACAAGGGCGGCAGCGGTCAGCAGGAGAGGAAGTGTTTTCATGGGAGTTAATGAGTGGTCGCAATGAAGGCGGATTGCGCACAGGGGCAAACCGATATGTGCGGGAGTGTTCCGGGGGGGCAGGAAGGTTGGATTCCTCGACTCCAACAGCCCGGCAGGAGGGAAGTGGAGAAAATTCCCTCGCGAGCCAGGCCGGAAACCGTAACCTTGAAGCGGCGCCGCGCATCTCTAGCGGCACCTGATTCGCTCAATCCATGAACGCCCTTCCCTTTCGACTCGCCCTCATCGTTTGTTCCCTGACTGCCGCCCGGGCGGTCGAGCCTCTCAAGGAACAGGCGCGGCCGCTCGCCCGATTTGAAACCAATGCCGGTGAGATAATGCCGGATATTCGCGTCACGGACATGGAGGGCCGCTCTGCTTCACTGAAGGAGATGGCGGCGTGTCACAAGGCGCTCGTTGTGGCCTTCATGAGTCCCTCCTGTCCGCTGAGTGCCATACTGCTGCCCACGCTCGCGGCGGTGGAAACAGAGTTCGCGGCGGGCGGCGCGGCATTCCTTTACGTAAATCCCACGGCCAGCGATTCACCTGAGGTCATTCGCGGTGCGGTGAAACAGCACGGGCTGAAAGGCGCGGTGATGCATGACAAAGACCTCGCCATTGCCGCAGCGCTCAAGGCTACAAGCACGACGGAGGTTTTTGTTATGGATGCGGCCGCCACGCTGATCTATCGCGGCGCGGTGGATGACCAGTACGGGCTCGGTTATGCGAACGATGCGCCGCGCAACGAATGGCTGCGCGATGCCCTGCGTGCGGTGACAGCCGGCCAGCGCCCGCGTATTGCGGCGACCACCGCGCCGGGCTGTGTCATTGCGTTGCCGGAAACGAAGACGCCCGTGATCACAGACGTGACATGGCATGGCCGCATCTCCCGCATCGTGCAGGCGAATTGTCAGGAATGTCACAGGACGGGAGGCATCGCGCCGTTTCCTTTGGAGACCATGGAGGATGCGGTCTCGCACTCCGGCATGATCAAAAAAGCGGTGACGAAAGGCATCATGCCGCCGTGGTTTGCCGCGCCGCAAGAGGGCGTGATGCACAGCCCGTTCGCCAACGACCGTTCGCTCACCGCCGCGGACAAAGCGGGCCTGCTCGCGTGGCTCGACGGCGGTCGTGTCGCAGGCGATCCGAAACTGGCTCCCCTGCCCCGCCACTGGCCCGATGCTGAATGGGCCATTGGAAAGCCCGATGCGATCTACGAGTTGCCCCGCACCGTGGACATCAAGGCCACCGGGAAAATGCGATACGTTAATCTTCAGGTCAGCACCGGCCTGACCGAAGACCGTTGGGTGCAGAGCATCGAAGTGCTTCCCACGGCCCGCGCGCAGGTGCATCACGTGCTCGTTTTCGCGATGAAGCCTGACAAGGACGGCCGCGTCCAGGTGCGCGACGGCAACAATTTCTTCGCCGCCTATGTTCCGGGCAGCAACATGCTCCAATATCCCGCCGGTTATGCCAAGCGGCTGCCAAAGGGCACCGTGCTCCATTTCCAGCTTCACTACACGCCGACAGGGATCGCGACGACTGACCGCACGCGACTCGGTGTGATATTTGCCAAAGAGCCGCCGCGCCACGAAGTCCAGGTCGCCGCCGCCGGCAATCATCTCATCCGGATTCCCGCCGGAGCAGAGAATCATCCGGAGAAAGGCGTGCTGCCCGTGGTCTTTGATGCGCAGATCCTTTCTTTCATGCCACACATGCATGTGCGCGGGAAATCGTTTCGATACGAGCTGGTCCTGCCTGACAATTCGCGCCGCACGCTGCTGGATGTGCCGCGTTATGATTTCAACTGGCAACTCCTCTACCGTCTCGCGGAGCCCCTTGCGGTACCGCTCGGCAGCCGGATCGAAGGCTTCGCCGTCTTCGATAACAGTACCAACAATCCCGCGAATCCCGACGCCACCAGGACCGTGCGCTGGGGCGAGCAGACGGACGACGAAATGCTCCTCGGTTATGTCGAATATGTGAACCCCGCGGAGAATCCATCCCTCGCCTCCGCTCCCGTGACCGAACCGCTGCGTCTCACCGGCAAGTCGCTCGGAATTCTCGGCAAACGGCTCGACAAAGACGGTGACGGGCGTGTTTCCAAAGACGAGGCCGGCACGACGTTCGCCAAACTCCACACGCAGCTTGATGTGAATGCCGACGGCTACGTCACCGCCGATGAGTCGCGCGCCGCGCTGCGCCGCCAGCAGGAAAAGGCCGGAGGCTCGTAACGGGGACACGCCGCACCGGCCGCATTTCTACTCCGGCCAGGCGAGATCGAAGTCCACTGTATTCGCTCCTTCCAGGATCGTGGCCGTGAGGGGCTCGCCTTTGCCGTGGACCTTTTCCGTGGTCGTGAGGAAGCCGGTGGCGGACTTGCTGCCGGGCACATCCTGCACGGAAAGGGTGGCGGTGATCCTGACTTTTCCGCGCACCGGCCCGTCCGCAGCGGGCAGGCTGTATTTGCCGTTCCGGACCCGGGCCGTGACAATAGGCTGATTCGGATCCTCCGGGGCGAAACAAATCGTGGCCCAGCTTGCGGGCTTTCCGTTGACGGCGACGGAGCCGGCAACAGCGGCACGCTCGACTTTCGCGGTGAGGAATCCATTGTCGCGCACCCATGCGGCGAGATGTGAGGGCCACGTGCCGAGCACGGGATCACCGGTCATGAGGCCGACGCCGTGGACGCCATTTTGATAGGCATGCAGCTCACAGGAGACTTTGTTTTTCTCCAGCGCGGCATAGAAACGAAGACTGTTCTCGACAGGCACGGCCTTGTCTTCGGTGGTGTGGAAAAGAAAAGTTGGCGGCGTGCGCGGAGTGACCTGCAGTTCGTTGGACAGTAGTTTGATGAGATCCGCGTCGCCGGCTTTGTCACCGAGAAGATTCTGCACGCTGCCTTTGTGAGTGATTGCAGGATCGAATGACACCACGGGATAGCAGAGCACCATCCAGTCAGGGCGGCTGCTTTGGTGCTCAATGGGATCGGCAGCAGCGGGGTTGCCGTCATCGAAATGCGTGCCCGCGGTGGCGGCGAGGTGCCCTCCGGCGGAGTGGCCCATAATGCCGAGCCGGGCGGAGTCTGTGCCGTCGAGCGCGGCGCGGGAGCGGACGGTGCGCAACGCACGCTGCGCGTCACCGAGCTGGATGGGATGGTGATAGCCGTGCGATCCGAGCCTGTAAAAGAGGACGTAGGCCGTGACACCGAGGCTGTTAAAGAAAAGCGCGGGCTGTGCGCCCTCGTGATCCGCGGCCAGTCCCCCGTAGCCGCCGCCCGGACAAATGATGACGGCGGCACCGTTGGCGCGAGTTTTGTCAGGACGATACAGTTCCAGCCGCGGCTGATCGTTGTCGGTCTGACCTTTGGCGCCGGGCGCACCCTCCGGCCAGAGAGGAAGGCGTTCGGGTGCGGCGAAGACGAGGGCGGGGAGAAGTGTGAGGAGGGAGAGCAGGCGCATGGCACGCAGTGCAGCGGCGCGGGCTCGTTATGCAAGCTGCCCGGGCTTACAGTTTCACGGCGCGGAGCCGCAGCCAGTAATGCTGCCCCGGCACGATGGGCACTGCGGCGCGGCGCATCTCGACCAGACCGGAGGAGGACTGCACCGTGTCCGTGAATCCCGCCGGCGCTCCGGATTGGCCGGGACTGAACCAGGTCTGCAGATTCGTGGAAATCTGCGGTGTCAGGCTCACATCCGTGCGGTCAGTGCGGCGCGAATAGTCGAAGCGCAGCACTCCCGCGACGGGCACGGGGCGCGGCAGCGCGGCACTGGAGGGAGCCACGGGGCTGAGATCCAGCGCGTAGGCCATGAGATTGGTTACGCCGTCTTTGTTATAGTCGGACGCAGCGGCGCCGGCGATGGTGCCTGCCGCGAGACCGGCGCTGCTTTCATGACTGGACGCCCATGCGCTGTAGATGGGAGGAGGAGCGACGGTGGCGGCTACTTCACGGGCGGGCCCGAATTCCCCGGTGCGGCCGGAAATCACAGGACGGCCGAACAGCACCCATGTCCCGGTGTCCGCCGGCGTGAAGGTGAAGGCGGCATCCGTACCGGCACCGGTCACGACGGAACCGGTCGTATCGAGGATGTCAGTGAAACTCACGGCATCAATGAACCAGCCGGTGCTGTTGTTGGTGGAAGTATAGAATGAGGTGCCGGCGAGCGTGAAACTGAAACGGAGCATGAAGTCGCGTCCGGCCATCGCCGTAAGCGGCACGGTGCGCAGACTGAAGCTGCCCTGACCATTCCCGCCGGTGCCGGACTGGGAGTCCACCGTGCTCCAACTGGCACCGCTGTCTGCGGAAACCTCGACGAAGGCGCGCTGGCCGGTGGTCGCGGCAGCCAGACGGCTTTGATAACGCAGCACCGGCGCAGCGAGCCCGCGGAACACAGCTTTGTAAGTAATCCTCTCGTTTCTCGCGGCCGGCTGCGCGAGGTGATAGGAGCCCGTGCCCTCCTGTTTGGTCCCGGTCGTCACCGCGGAATAGCCGCTCAGTGAAGTGTTCACCCGGGTGGTGTCATTGGCGCCGTCAGTGGCAGCCAGGGTCCTGCGCATCACGCGCCAGTCGTAGCCTGAAGCGCCGCTCACAGAAGTCACGCTGTAGCTGTTGCCCGCGCTGACGAAGGGGCTGGCGGGCCCCACCACCGCCGGCGGCACATAGGCGGGCTTCAGGTCCACCTTCGTGTTATGGCTGGATGCTGTCAGGGTGGCGGTGGCGGCGGTGTTGAATCCAAGTCCGGTGAACGTGACCGTGCGGCTGGCGGCACCGGACGGCACCGGCACGGCATAGCCTCCCGACGGGGCGGTGACGGCGTGATAGGCAGACCCCGCGACGGTGACCGTGACTCCCCCGATCCCTTCACCTGGATCATAGAAGGCGTTTCCGTTGAAATCGTAATAGGCCACCCCGGTGACAAACGGCGTGACGGATCCCGCTGCGGTGGCAAAATCCTGGGTGACCACCTGGGGACCGACTGCCCCGCTGCCGGAACCGTTCGTGCCCTCGTAAACGCCTATTCCGGTTTCCCGAAAGGTTCCGTGAATGTTCACCCGGTGGCCGCGCCCATCCTGCATGCCGCCTGAGCCATAGCCCCAATCCACTTCAAACCCCGCATGGCAAAACCAAGTGGACTTGGAGTAGGCATAGACATTTTCAGCGTAGGACGAGGCGCTGTAGCCGACCGCCGCTATGCGATTCCCAATCTGGCTCCCATTAGAGCCCTGGTGCCCCTGAAAAGCATTCGTGAGTTGGTCCAGCGAGTGCGCCCGCGACGATTGAAGCAGTTTTGCGCTCATCGCCAGCGGAGGCATCACCGCCAGCGCGCTCATTTCCTGCTGCATCTTCGTCAAGTTTACCCCGAAGTAGGAATAGGAACTCGTAACTTCGGGATCTGTAGTCGCTGCGAGGCGCTGGCCTTCCGCCGCAGGGTTGGCCCGCGCACGATTGAGGAGTTCGAGGAAATATTGCTCCACATCCGTCGGCGCTCCGATCGTCCACAGCGTCGTTCGGGGTGCCGGTGCGGGCTGCGCGTTCGGGTTTGTCGCTGGCGGCATCGCCGGCGGCGGCGGAATCACCGCCACGGCCCCCCACTTGGAAATGACTTCCGCAGCCGCAACGGAGGCTCCAAGGGCAAGGAATGGAAGGAGACGAAGCATGGGCGGGTCGGACGGTGGATCGTAAAGGGCGAAAGCGTGGCCCCAAGGAAACGGGCAGGACAATACATCTATGGTAATTATAGTCCATTTGCCAGTCCTCTTTTCGTCCCCGACACTTTTTAGCCCTGTTTCCAGTAATCCGGCAGCCCCTGCTTTGTGGCACGAAGAATCTCCAAAATGTCGCGGCGCTCTCCGGGACTGAGGTGCTCGTAGCCTTTCCCCGGCTGAGGCACCGTAAGGATCGTATGCAGCCGGCGGTAAAGCAGATCGCGGAATTTTCCCGGCAGGCCATCCCATGAGCGGCTGTAAATCAGATAACTGCAGCGGAACTTGAAGAGCCTGGTAAGGAGCTGAAAATCCTTGAGCGACCGCCCGTCCGGCGTCGCCTGGCGATTGGTCCGGAATGCCGCCTGAAATGCCGGCCCGCCGTCCACACCTCCCTCCGGCATCGCCGCCTCGTCGCAGTAGAGCAGGCAGCGCATGATTTTTTCCGTGTGGCTGTCCGCTACTACTTTCGTCGAGCCGACAAATTCCTCCGTCGCCGGCTCGCCGAGTTCCCGCCGCAGGTCCGCCTGGCGAATGATGGCCGTGCGCAGGTCATAGGCGGCCTCCACCAGACGGCTTTGCATGGCCACCTGATGCTCCAGCGTCATCAGGGCCACGATATCGCTGTCACCACGGAGATAGCGATCGGTGTCAAAATACTCCGCGAGCGATTTCACATTCGCGCCTTTTGCCTTGTCGAGGGTGACTGAGCCGTCCTTCGCCTGAGTGGCCAGCACATTGCCCATGTGCTGCGTTTTGCCGTGAGTCCCCGTCACATACCAGCCGCCCCAGCGCTCCTCGATGGGACTCGTGTGATCAATGAGGGACGTGCCCGCCTGCAGCAGCATCTGGCCGTCGCTGTCAGGGTAAACCGAACGCGCAAAGACACCCGGGACGCGGTTCGTAATGCTGCCACCGTGACAGTTCATGCAATTCTCCGTCCGATCGAGCCGCGGCACCGCACGGTCCGGGCGGTCGGGATTCAGGGCATAAAACACCGGGCCGAGTTGCGGATCCATGCCCGCGAACTCCATCAGTCCGCCCGGCACCCAGCCTACATAACATTCGTCGTTGAAGAAAAGAGCGCGCGGTGTCGCCGGGCTGATGCGGTCCTTTTGCAGGCTGGTTTTGGAAAACACGAGCACCTGACTCTCGACCGGCACCTTGAGCGCCGCCAGCACCTCACGCACCATCGTCTTCCCGTCCCCCAGGGACAGTTTCATGGTTCCCGCCGCGAGAGCCTTGTCCAGCGCCGTACAGGAGTCCTCCACCGGCGCACTCCAGTAGTTGTGCGGCATTTCCTCGTAGTCAAAACGCTGGCCGCGCGCGCCGGTCACAGCGAACAGAAGGCAAAGAGCGGACGGGATGGCGGATTTCATGGAAAGGAACCTGATTCCTTCAAAACGTCCTGTCTGCGCAATTTTTGTCATTTACCGGGCTTTGCGGATCGAAATGCAACCTCCTGCCGCCCACTGCGATGCCCACTGCGCGCGGAGGAATTCGCCGCTCGAAATGGCAACTGAATTCCCAATTTTGGACAAATTGGGAATAGATTGGGAATGACCTGCCAATCCGGCTATTCTTCCCTCCGCTGCGGCTTCGCGAAGAAGTAGAGGACGACACCCACGAGGAGAATGATCATGCCCCAGCGGGAGTCTTCGGGGCGTTCCTTGAGGATGATCGCGAGCGTGAATGCGACCATAACAAGGAAAAGGATGGTGGTGTAAGGATAGCCCCACGCACGGCACGGTCGGGGCAGATCGGGCTGCCGGACGCGGAGATGAACGACGCCCCAGACGGTGAGCAGCAGGACCAGTTCCAAAAGGAAAGTGGTGCGGGTGACGATCTTTTCGACATCGGGCGTGAACACTGCGAACAGGAGCGCGAGCGCACACTGAAGCAGCGAAGCGACCCAGGGCACGCCCCTCGCATCGGTGCGCGCAAGGAAATCCAGCATCGGGTAATCGCGGCCCATCTGCTGGGCCACCCGCGGTCCGGCCCACGTCATGGCGCTGATGGTGGAGATCAGCCCGAAGGCGATGAGTCCCGCCATGATATTGCCTCCGGCGCTCCCGAAGATGTGATGCGCGGCGATAAAAGCGACATCTTCCCGCCCGGCCATGGCGGCGACGGGGGTGGCGTGGAGCATGGCGGCATTCACCGCAATATATAACACAGTGACCACCGCCGTGCCGGTCAGGAGGGCGCGCGGCACGTTGCGTTCGGGATTCGCCACCTCTCCGGCAATGTAACACGCGGCGTTCCAGCCGCAGTAGGCATAGAGCACATAGATGAGACTGGTGACGAACGCCGGCTGGGCAATGAGCCCGCCATCACCGGCCTGCGGGAGGAACCTCACCGGCTGCGCGTCCGCAAGGATAAACCCGCAGACGCTCACCGTGAGAATGAGCACGAGTTTCAACCCAGTGGCCACCCACTGGAATTTTCCGGAGAAAACGACACTGACAAGATGCGCCCCGGTCACGGTGATGATGACGCCGGCCGCGACGAGCCGGGAAATCAGGCCGGGCTCACCGCCGGACATGAGGCAGGCATAGTCTCCAATGACCAGCGCGGCGGCCGCCACCGGTGCCGGAAAGCCAACAATCATCGAGATCCAGCCGCTGACAAATCCCACGCCAGGGTGATAGACCCGGGAGAGCAGTTGATACTCGCCGCCGGACCTCGGGAAAGCGGCGGTGAGTTCCGCGTAGTTTACCGCACCGCAGAAGGACAGCAGGCCGCCAATGAGCCAGAGCAGCAGCACCGGAAATCCTGACGGGATGGCCGCCACCTGAAATCCGAGGCTCGTGAAGACGCCGGTGCCCACCATGTTGCCGATCACGATGGCGATGGCAGCGAGCAAAGGAACACGGAGTGGCAATGAAGGGGAGGGCACGGGCGGCGAGTGAACAGGCATTTCCCGCCGCCGCAACTTCAGACCCGGCCATTTCCGGCTGGACCGCCGCGCGGCCAACGGCTATCGCGGCGGCCATGAGAATCCTGCGCCTGCTTACCGCCGTTTTTTTGACACTAACTTTTTCTGCCGTCGCCGACGAGGCTATCGGCAAACTGATGACCGGCCATGAACAGGCGCTGCGCAGTGCCCGGCTGCCGATTCACCGCAAACTTCTCGGCGAACTGCAAAAGCTGGAGTCGCTGCATCAAAAATCCGGCAACAAAATCGCACTCACGGAGGTGAGATCAGAGATCGCAAAGGTAAAGCAGTGGATCACAGAGGCCTCCCAACCGGTCGCCGGCGGCACCGGCCCGCAGCCCGCAGACTTCAAGCTCATCGCCTATACCAACGAGGGCGGCATGTTCGCGGCATGGGAAAATGGCGAAACCAAAATCGGGAGCCGGGGATTTTCCTGGACCAACCACGGGCCGATCACTGACATCACCAATACCACCGTCCTGACCGGTGCCTTCGAAGCGGAAATCACCTACAAGGGCAATGCCTATTCGTGCGCCCTCGCCGAGGCGGATTATAGCAAATACGTGCAGTTTTTTTTCATCACGCCTCAGGACAATGACCGGCACACCATCAAACTGAAACGAACGGCCGGCGGTGCCCTCACGGCTGAGTTCGACGGCAAGCCGGCCACCCTCGGAGCCGGGGCCGAAGCCCGTCCGGACATGCATCTCCGCATCTGCCTGCGACTCCAGAAAGACGCCACGGTGGACGTGCAAAACTTCACGATCAAAGACCTCAGCGGCGGGAAGAAGTAGGCCCGTCACCGAGGAAAGCGGCCCCGCATTTCCTCCACAAAGAGCTGCGCAGCCAGCAGCCGCCAGCCGTCGCACGCTTCATCGCCGGCGTTCAGGGCAACATTTCGAAATCTGCCCGCAACCCGGCGGGGAGTCAAAGCCGGGCTCCAACGATCCATTGCCGGATCGCATGGATTCCGGCATAAACAGCCTGCACTTCCGTGCTTCCCCCTCATGAAGACCTCCCCTGTCCTCTACCTTCTCCTCGCCGCCGCCAGCCTCTGCTTCACGGCGTACTCGCCCGCGGCTCCGCCCTTCATCAACGAATTCCTCGCCATCAACCATGGCCCGGCGCTCGACGATCTCGGCCGGACTTCCGACTGGATCGAGATCAAAAACCCCGGCCCCGGCGCGGTGGACCTCGCGGGCTGGACTCTAACTGATGAGCCTGACATCGCTGGAAAGTGGGTCTTTCCGGCAACCACGCTGAATGCCGGTGAGTTTCTTATCGTGCGCGCCTCCGGCATGGACCGGCGTGATCCCGCGTTTCCCCTGCACACGAATTTCACGTTGTCCGGCAGCGGGGAGTTTCTCGGCCTGTACTCGCCGGCGGCGGTGCCGGCTTCCGTATGGCAGCCGTATCCCCGGCAGTTTTCCGGCGTGAGCTTCGGCACCATTTTCAGCGGTGCCTCGCAGGGATATTTCCTGGAACCGACACCCCGCGAAGATAATCACCTCGAAGCGCTGACGGATTACGTGCGCGACACGCACTTCGACGCGGAACGCGGCTTCTTCACCACCGCGTTTCCAGTGACGATCACCACCGCCACTCCCGGCGCTGAAATCCGCTATACAATCGACGGCTCCGAGCCGTCGGAATTAAGCCCGCTCTACACGGTGCCAGTCACTGTCAGCACCACGACGGCCCTCCGCGCCCGTGCCTTCAAGTTAGGGATGGTGCCGTCGAACATTGACACGCAGACGTACATTTTCGCCGCGTCATGGAAAACGCAGCCGGACTTTCCGGCGGGTTTCCCGCAGTCATGGGGGCAATTCGATTCCACACTGAAAGTGCTCGCCGACTACGGCATGAACCCATCGGTCACGAACAACGCCACCTACCGACCGCTCATCATTCCAGCCATGACACAGACGCTGCCGGTCGTTTGCCTCACCGGCAGCATGGAGGATATTTTTGGCGATGACGGCATCCACGGCAACCTGCGCAGCACCGACGCCGAGGTGCCGGTCGCCATCGAATACTTCCATCCGCTCGCGCCGGCGGACCACTTCGTCACGCGCGGCGCCCTCCAGGCGCACGGAGGCGCGGTGCGCAACTTCGCCAAGAAAGCTTTCCGGATCGACTTCACCGGCACGTTCGGAGACGGACCCCTGCAGCATCCACTCTTCGCGGGCTCTGCGGTGGAAACGTTCGATCAACTCGTGCTGCGGCCCGGCGGGCATGACAGCTTCAC
Organism: Verrucomicrobiota bacterium; assembly: GCA_031414455.1. Taxonomy (GTDB): domain Bacteria; phylum Verrucomicrobiota; class Verrucomicrobiia; order Verrucomicrobiales; family V1-33; genus V1-33. Next base: position 2,602 of record JANNVM010000901.1, on the reverse strand, counting down.
CGTGCAAACGCGCGGCGGGAATCCCGACCAGAATGATCACGCGTTCCACGCGAGTTACCTGCGCGACCAGTTTCTCCGCCGCACCGAGAATGAGAACGGGCTGCTCTCGCCCCGGGGACGCTACGTGCATCTCTGTATCAACGGCCTCTACTGGGGCCTCTACGATTTGCATGAACGGCCGAATGCCGCGTATGCCTCGGAGCATCAGGGTGGGCCGGAGGCCGCGTGGGATGTGCTTCACCACAACAATGTCAGCAGCAGCCAGCCGCCTCAGGTAATTGACGGAACGGACGCAGAATGGAACGCACTCCAGGCGCTCTGCGTGACCCCTGTTCTGAGCAATGCGGATTACCTCCAGCTCGCCGCACTGCTCGGGCCTGACAGATTCATTGACCACTTGCTCATCCGCATGTGGGCCGGCGATCACGACTGGCTGGGGCCGGCTTACATGCCCTCCAGCACTCTGGGCATCACGGCCGACGCAGCCGTCTATTCCGGCAAGAACTGGTATGCCTTGCGCGACTCCCGGAAGACTCAGCCCGGGCCTTGGCAGTTCTTCACATGGGATGCCGAGATCAGCATGGGAAATCACCTCCTGTTTCGTCTTTTCGACAGCCTGCCCACTCCTGCCGGGCTGGACTTCCCTCACTTCCGCGAACTCAATATGGATGTGACCGGCATCTCCCGCGCCAACACGCCCGCCGCTCCCTGGGCCGCACTTTCCGCGCATCCGGAATTTCGCCTCAATGTCGCGGACCGCGCCCACCGGCTCTTGCATCACGACGGCGCGCTCAGCCCGGCGGCCGCTTCGGCCCGCATGGCGGCGCTCATCCAGGAACTCGACCTTCCCCTCGTGGCGGAATCAGCCCGCTGGGGCGGAGTGTCAGGGTTTACCGTCCGCAGTATCGGCGGGATCTTCCATCGCTTGTGGGACAATGGCATCCTAACACGCGACACGCACTGGCGGCCGGAGGTCGCATGGCTGCGGGATACCTTTTGCACGCAGCGCGGCGGCATCCTCCTGAATCAACTCAAGGCGCGGAATCTCTACCCGGCGACGGAGCCCGTGGAGATCACGCCCCCCGGCGGCTCGATCAGTGAGGTTTTTGTCATCACACTCAGCGCACCTGCCGGCACCATTTACTATACCGTGGACGGCAGTGATCCGCGCACACCTCTCAGCGGCGTGGTCACACCCGAAGCAAGGCTCTACGACTGGCCGTTTCCGGCCCCGGAAACCCCGGATTCCTATACAATCAAAGCCCGCGCCTTTAATGGCCTCGAATGGTCGGCCCTGACAGAAGCGCACTTCACCAGCACCGCCGTGCCACCCGCGCCTGGAACGCTCGCCTTTACGGAAATTCACTATCACCCCGCTGAGCCCACGGCGGAGGAGATCGCGGCGGGTTTTACCGATGCCGATGACTTTGAGTTTTTGGAAATCTTGAGTGTCTCCTATGTTCCGGTGCAATTGCAGAGCCTGCGATTCGCCGCGGGAGTGGATTTCGATTTTGCCCGGGACAGCAGCGTGCGCGAACTCGCCCCTTCCGGCCCAGCGGCCATCGTGGTGCTGGCTTCCAATACGGCAGCCTTTCAATTCCGCTATGGATTCGCTCCGGCGGGTGTTTTCGCTAATGGCACCCGGCTCTCCAACAGCGGCGAGCGCCTCAAACTCGTGCGTGCCGATGGACTGGTAATTGCAGAGTTTGATTACAACGACCGCGGCGACTGGCCGGCCGCAGCCGACGGCGGCGGCTATAGTTTGAATTTGCTTTCGCCGGGCACCTCGGATCCTGATCCCGGGGAAAACTGGCATGTGTCGGCCCCGACTCCCGGCACGTCCACCTACGATGTCGTCTTCGATATTTCTTTGGCCGCGTGGAGCCGTGACTACTTCACGTCGGAAGAGATCACAGTGGGCCTCATCACTGGGCCTCTTGCGGATCCGGACACCGACGGATTGGCGAATGTTATCGAATTCCTCACCAAATCGAATCCGCGCCAGCCTTCCTCCCCGCCCATCACGGTCAGCTTTCCTCTGCCAGGGAAAGTGCGCTTCATCTGGGAGCGCCGGGCTGGCAGCGTTACCGGTTACCGGGTCGAATTTCAAACGTCCTCCGACGGAACCAACTGGACCTCGCCTCCCGGAAATCAGAGCGCGCCTGACAGCCGTGCCAAAGTGCAGGTTACGCACGATTTCGACATGCCCGGCATGACCAAACGGTTCGCCCGGCTCCGTGCGGTGCCTCTGCCGTAGCCTGCGGTGTCTGAAATTACAACGGCCGCAGCAAGTCCACCGCCTCCAGCAGTCGTTCGCGGGGCGGGGATTTTTCGCGAAGCCGCGGGAACTTGCCGTTTATCAGGATGTAGTCGCCTTTGCGCATGAGCATCAGCTTGTGGTCTTTGATTTCCAGACTGCTGCACCCGGCGCGGTGGGCCTGAAGTTTCAGTTCGGTGCAGCGCAACAAAGTGTCCACCTCCTCCGGCGGGCGGCCGAAACGGTCGCGCCAGATTTGGATCAGCTCGTTGAGTTCCTTCACCGTCGTCAGTTCCGCGAGCTGGCGATAGGCGGGGATGCGCTGGCTCGCTTCGGTGATGTAAC
>JANNVM010000900.1:0-15191 GCA_031414455.1 Verrucomicrobiota bacterium | reverse complement strand
GTCGAAGCGGGACGCCCCGCGCTTCATAACACCACCGGCCATCCGATGATGGCGAAGGGTGGGTTCGGTGATGTGCTTACGGGTTTCATTACGACGTTCGCAGCGCAGGGCATGTCGCTGCGGGATGCGGCGGCGCTGGGTTCGTGGCTCCTCGGTTTCTCCGCGGAGCAGGCTCGGCTAAGGGACGGCGACGCGGTGGAGAGTTTCACGCCGTCGCGATTGATCGAAATGTCAGGCCCGGCGCTGGCCGCGCTGCGGGGCGGGCAGGTTTGGTGAACGAAAGGAATGACTGGCATTCGCCGCCATTCGCCTCCATTCCTGGGCATGACTGACTGGCAACAACACTACGCCGCCGGCAACACTCCGTGGGATCGCGGCGGTGCGGCACCACCGCTATTGGAATGGCTTCAGACTCACCGGATGCATGGCCGTGTCCTCGTTCCCGGCTGCGGCAGCGGGCACGACCTCGTCGCGCTGGCTGGCAGCGGGGCCTCACAGGTCACCGGGCTCGACCTCGCGCCCGGTGGCGTGGCGGCCGCGACGGCGCGGACCGCGGGACTGCCGGAGGTGTCGGTCGTGGAGGGCGATCTCTTTGCCTATGCGCATGGTGAGGGGCGTGGACAATTTGACTGGGTGTTTGAGCACACCTGCTTCTGCGCCATTCCGCGTGAGCGCCGCGATGATTATGTCGCCGCCGTCGGCGCGGCCTTGAAGCCCGGTGGCAGTCTGCTGGCGGTCTATTATCTGGAGCCGTGGGACGAAGGTGAAGACCAGGAGCAGGGGCCGCCGTTCCGGAGCGAAGTCGCCGAACTGGACCGGCGCTTCGGTGCCGCGTTCACGATCGTCGAGTCGTATGTGCCCACTGTCAGCTATTCCGGACGCGAGGGGAAGGAACTGATCAGGCTGCTGCGCCGGGAGTGATGGATTCCTCACGGCCGGAGCTTCCGGCAAGGCGAGGGTGCGCCCATAATAGAAACGGGATTGGAAAGAAAGTGGTGCGGCTTTTCCCTCCGGGTAAGCCGCATCGGCGGGCAAGCAAACACGGGCAGGCTAAGGCCATGCCCGCGCTACGGGCATCGTTTGCGGCTTCGGCGCGCACGTTCCTTTTCAAACGGAGATCCTGCCCTGACTTCGCGGTCCAGTATGCAAAACACCCGGCGAAGTTTCCTTCGCCGGGTGTCGTTTAATGAGAGGTTCTCTCCGGCGAATTACTTGACCGCTGCCGTGGTGGCGGGTGCCGTGCCGGCAGCCAGTTCGGCGGCCTTGTGTTTGGCTTCCTCGCCTTCGGCGATCACTTTGCCTTCGGCATCCACCAGCTTGTAGTTGGGAATGCCTTTGGGTGAGAGCGGCGCGAGGAGTTTGATCTTGTCAGCCTTCGCGGAAGGGACTGCGGGGAACGGCATGGAGGCGTCACCCATAAACTTTTTCATGCCCGCTTCGTCCTGGTCGCAACTGATGTGAACGAGCTCGACGTTTGGGGCCTTGGCGATCTTGTCATTGTAATACTCCACCAACTGTGGAGCGCCTGATTTGCAGGGGCCTCACCATGAGGCTCCCCAATAGAGCAGGTAATACTCCGGGGCTTTGGTGGCAAAAATGTCGTGCTTCTTCAGGCTCTTGCCTTCGAGTTTGACGACTTTTCCAGACAGGCCGGCAGCCATCGGGCTGGTCTTCAACTTCCCGGCGGCCGCTTTGGTTTTTTCGGCAGCGGCCAGTTTCTCCTGCTCAGCGGCGACAAAATCGCGGTCGGCCTGGGAGAGTTTGGTTTCAGGAACGGTCAGTGACTTGCCGTCCTTGCGTTTGATGACGACGGAACCCTTTGCGGCCGATACCAGTTCGCCTTCGAACGTCTTGCTGGCATCATCCGCACTGGTCCACGTCCGCAGCTCAGCGAATGCCCCCGTGGCCATAGCCAGGAGGAGCGCAGTGATCGGGATGGTTTTCATGATTGGGTGGTGATTGGCATGGTAAGGGCTTGATCTGTGAGGGCAAGTCCGCATCGGAGTATTGGAAATTCCTGCCGGATATGGCTGTCTGCACGATCCGCACCTTTCCGGCATGCTCCAGCATCTTACTGGTCAGATCCACCGGTAACGACGTTTGCTGCCTTCCCAGAACGAGGGTGACCGTCACCGGTTTCCCGGCGATCAGTCCAAGTTTGATACTCTGCACGTTTTCAAAATCCACATAGATGTGATGGATCGGAGTCATGCGTCTATGATAGTGCAGGATTCCGCAGCGTCCACGTTTCCATTTCGCCGATGCCTTTGATGGGGACGAAGCCGCGGGGCGCGAGGGGAAAGGCATCGCCGAGCAGGGCGGCGGTGGCGGTGGAAAGATGGATGGTGTCGAGCGGGGCACTGCTTTCCATGCGGCTGGCGATGTTGACGGTGTCGCCCCAGAGGTCGTAGGAGAACTTGTTGCGGCCGATGATGCCTGCGGCGAGCGGGCCGCTGTGAAGGCCGGTGCGGAGATGAAGTGTCAGGCCGCGGGCGGTATTGAGGTCGCGCAGGGCGGCATTCATGCGCAGGGCCAGCGAGGCCGCGGCGTGCGCATGATCGTTGCGCGGCACGGGCACGCCGGCGGCGACCATGTAGGCGTCGCCGATCGTTTTGATTTTCTCCAATCCAAGGGCGGCGGCCAGTTCGTCGAAGCGCGTGAAAATGTCGTTGAGCAGTTCGACAAGCGCGAGCGGTGTCATGGTGTGCGAGAGCGGCGTGAAACCCACAAGGTCGGCGAAGAGCACGGTCGCCATGTCAAAATGGTCGGCGATCATGGTCTCGCCGCGCTTAAGGCGGTCGGCGATGGATTGCGGCAGAACGTTGAGGAGCAGGCGTTCTGACTTTTCGCGCTCGGTCTGGATTTCCGCGAGATACTGCCGCTCGCGGTCGCGCAGGAATTTCTTTTCCAGACAGGCCGCGAGCCGGGCCCGGAGGATGACGGAATTGAACGGCTTGGCGATAAAGTCATCCGCGCCGGCTTCGATGCAGCGGGCGACACCCTGCTCCTGATCCAGGGCGCTGAGCATGATGACCCGAATGCCGGCGAGCCCGGCTTCGGATTTGATGCGTGCGAGCACCTGATAGCCGTCAAGTCCTGGCATGATGAGGTCGAGCAGGATGGCGTCGAATGCTCCGGCGCGGAGTTTTTGCAGCGCGCCGGCACCGCTGTCGGCGGTTTCCACGGTGTGGCCCATACGGGTGAGCCGCCGCGAGAGCATGTCGCGGTTCGAGGCATCGTCATCCACCACAAGGAGTCTGCCTTTGAGCACGGCAGCGTTCGAGGCATCGTCTCCGGAGGAAACGATATAACGAACGCCTGGCGGCAAGGCGACGGGTTCTGTTTCCAGTCGTGGACTGCGCGGGGCGAGGAGGTATTCCTCCATGAGGGTCAGCCATGTGCCCGCCGCCTGCCGGATCTTTTCAAAGTCGGCGTGCAGGTGGGTGAGTCCGCGGTCATCAGCGAGTTCAGCCAGCAATTCCGTGTAGCCGATGATGTGATTTACGGGTGTCCGCAGTTCGTGATACATGCGGTGCGCATCGGGCCGCTTCTGGGCGAAGTGTTCATCGTCGAAGTAGTCTTTGACGAGTGTGAGCAGCGTGCGCCCGCCGGTGTGAATGCGCTGCAAGTCATCGCGGAATTCCACGGGCAGCGTGTCGTCCTCCAACAGCATCTCCGCGTAGCCCAGGATGTGATTCACGGGCGTCCGCAGGTCATGGCGGATGCGGGAGAAGTCGGTATGGCCGGGCGGAGTGAGCATTACGGAGCAGACTGGGACGCAGCAGGAGGGAGTGACCGCACTTTCATGGGCAGAACACCGTTGGAAGTGGCGGGGTGGCGGATGGGCATGGAATCATGCGGGATCAAGAAAAGGTGGAGCAGTCTGAAGCAGATTCCGGATTTTTCCCAACAGGAAAGCATTCACATCAAATATCCACCCCTCATCCTCCGGGCCATGAAATATCTCTTCGTTCTGCATTGAGATGGATGCGCTCACCTCGCCGGGCCCATGCCATTCTCCCTGAGCAGGGCGTGGATGGCATCCAGCCGCCAGCACTGCAGGAGGTGGCCGGCGAAGACGATGAGGCGGTGGCCGTCACTGCTGAAGTCGAAGGCGCGCACGGCGCGACGCACGGGATGTGTCAGGGTCAATTGCACGGTGCCGGTGGCGGGATCAATGAGGCTGACGCTCTCGCGCTCAAGGGACGCGGCGAAGGCGCCGGACGCAGCCACGGCCATGCACACGGGATTTTCGGAGTCGCGGGAAACCGGGACGCGCCAGCGCCTGGTTTTCAGATCGGCGGACCAGCAAGTGAAGGCTTCACGGTCGCCGCAGTAGAGCGAGGTTTCGTCGGGGCTGAAAGCCAGCGCCGCGGCGGCGGTGCGCTCCAGCACGGAGGTGCCCAGCAATTGCCCGCTCTGCATGTCGGCGACCTTTAACCGGACGATGCGCCGGCCTTTTAGCGTTGCGATTTCACACCATGCCACGAGCCGGCCGGAGGGCGACCACGCGCAGGCGGTGACTCGTTTTGCGATCTTTAACGCGGCGGGCATTTCCCGGACGGGAGTGCGCTGCGAGGCGGTGAAATCATAGAGCACCAGGCCGCGGGTGTGGCCGATGAGCAGCCGGCGCGAGGGCTGGTGGAATGCGATCACCGGTCCTTCAAACTGGCCCAGATCATATCCTGCCGCCGGCTTGCCGATGAGAGACGCAAGGGGAAGCAGCGGAATGACGCTGGCCAGCTTGCTCTGGCGCCGGATGATTTGAAAGCCGGACGGATCCACGAAGATGTCCTCACACCGGTCAGTCGTCAGGGTGTAGTCAGGCTTCTCAATGCCGTCGCCTTTGAACACATGCACATCGAATCCGGCGGTGACGATCCACCGGTCATCACCCGGCCATGCGCGGAGGCGCGGAGTGCCGGCGAGATAGGTGTTGCGCGCCCGCGATGGCGGTATGGGGGCGATGTCGCAGATCGTTGACGGCGCAAAGGACATGAAGTCGCTGCGATTGGACTCGATGCGGTCCACCAGCAGCCGGCGGCCATCGAGCGAGGGATAGAGCGCGCGGCCCAGCCATGGCAACTCCGCCACCTGATCGCGAGTGGCGAGACTCCACAGCCGCGTGCGTCCATCGCGGCCCTGACTGGCCAGCGCGCGGCCCCCGTCGAGGAGCGCGATATGTTCCACTGCGGAGGCATGCGCGGGGATCACCCAGTCCGGCTGCGGCTGCGGCGGCGTCCATTGGAGAATCGCGCCGTCATAGGTGCCGCACAGAAAGCGTTTCCCGTCAGCGTCCCAGATCACATGGTGCGGCATCGTGGATTCATTGAAGGGAAAATCCTGCACCACCCGCTCGTGGCGGCAGTCATAGAGTTGCAGCGCTGGTTTGTCAGGGCCGCGCAGCATTACGCGCGTGCCGTCCGGTGAAATGGCGCACGGACTCCAGCCCGGCGGGGCATTCGCCATGCGGCGGACATTCACCGGCTGCGGGTGCAGATCGCACATCAGAAAGGCACCGGTGCCGCCCGTGAGCGCCATCCAGCGGCTGTCCAGAGAGAAGGAGGGGTTGTCCTGCACGCGGGGAAATTTCGCCACCAGCTCGACTGGCTCCAGCCGCCACAGTGCGGTGCGCTCGTTGCTGCGCACAAAGAGAAAGCGTCCGTCCGGCGAGAGCGGGCCGGGCGGATAATTGTCAGACGTGCGCTCCGGCACATGGCAGATTTCCTGGTTCGTGTGGAGGTCGCGCACGATCATGCCATCCGGTCCCAGCACGGCGTGGCGGGCAAGCAGGCGGTCCGGGCGCGCGGCCCACACCTTGTTGTTGGCACCGAGCGGGTAGGGCACGGAGCCATCGAACGTCAGTTCCGGCAGCGCGTGCAGGTTGACGAATTCATCGCGCGCGGCGGCGGATGGATGCAGTTGCCACGAGCGCCGTGCGGCGGTGAGCGCCGATTCACGGACGAGCCACTGGCCGGTCTCGCGCTTGGCGCGGGCCTCAGACACGAGCGCTTCCGCCTCTGCATGACTGGAAGCGGTCTCCGCGGCGCGCGACTGCTGCAGCGCGCGCACGTTGCTCTGATTTTCCCGCCACAGCACAAGGGCGAGTCCTGCCAGCGACAGTGTCAGGGCTGCTGCCAGGGTGGCGAGTGCAGGATTCCGTTTTGACCACGCCCACAGCTTCTCCGGCCTGCTCATCGGGCGTGCGGTGATGCTGCGCCCGCCGAGCCAGTTGTTCAAATCATCGGCCAGCGCCTGAGCCGACGCATAGCGGCGGGCGGGATCTTTCTCAAGGCAGCGCAGGGCCACGGTTTCGAGGTCCCGGTCCACGCCGGCTGCCAGCTCGCCCGGCCGTTTTGGTGTCGCTTCCGCGACGAGCCGCATCGTCGCCAGCACCGTGGGCGCATGGAACGGCGGCGACCCCGTGAGGATCTGGTAGAGGATGGCCCCGAGACTATAAACATCCGTGGCCACCGTCACCGGTGCGCCCAGCACCTGCTCCGGGGCCATGTAGTTAGGCGAACCGAGGGTGTCCGTCGTACGGGTGAGTTCCGTCTCGGCATCGAGCAATCTGGCCAAACCAAAGTCCGAGAGAAAGGGCTGCTCATCTGATCCGAGGAGAATGTTGGAGGGTTTCAGATCGCGGTGGAGCACGCCATGCGCATGGGCGTGGGCGACCGCCCGGCAGATTTTTTCCAACAAAATGATCGCGTGGCGGCGGGACGATTCCGGGCGGCGCAAATAATCGCCCAAATGTTCGCCGGTCAGGAGGCGCGTCGTGAAGAAGAGTTCTCCGTCGTGTTCGCCGGTTCCGTAAATCGGCAGGATGTGAGGATGATCGAGCCGGGCCGCGGCCTCGGTTTCCACATGAAACCGTGCCCGCGAGGCCCGCGTCGCCGCAGCTCCGGCGAGGACCATTTTCAATGCCACGGTCCGGGAGAGACTGATCTGCCATGCTTCGTAAACAACGCCCATGCCGCCGCGGGCGATCTCCCGCCGCAGTTCATAGTCGCCGAGGAACCGGCGGGGAGTCCCGGCTTCAGCTGGCGCTTCCTCTCCGGAACCGGAGGAGGAGGCCATGGCCAGCAGGCAGCGCGGGCACATGCCGCCAGGACTTCCTCTCGGGATGGTCGCGTGGCATTCCGGGCAGGTCACGGGCGATGCTGGAGAGTTTGACATGGGCTGCCGTGGCAGGGCTTTCTGGAGAATTAAGAAGTCGCTGGTGAAGATGACGGAAAAATGCGGCGGGCTGACATTACCTGCCGAGCACCTCCATGAGGCAGGCGAGTTCGGCATCCACTTCGCTGACGGTCACCACGGTTTTTGCCACCTCGGCCCGGATCAACTCCGCGTAGCGTTTGCGCAGCCGGCGCATCTCCTGGGCAAGGGCACCTTCCGTCGTCCCAAAGCGCACCGCCAGAATGGCATAGGGTTCCGCAGTGTTCGAGGCGAGCAGATGAGGTTCAAGGCTCTCGAACCGCTCTTGTTTGCCGGCCGCCGCGAATTCCTTCATCAATTGCTCCCGCGCCGCGCCGAGGAGCGTCAAAGCCCATTTTTTTTCGTAGAGGAGATCGGGCGACTGGTGATCGATTCCTTCCGCGCCGCGGTCTTCTTCCATCGCGGCATCGAGCGAAATCGTGCCCTGTTTGCCGCCGCGCTTCAGGGCAGTTTCCCGGTCGTGCTCGTTAGCGAGGAAGGCTTTGAAGGCGGTGAGCAGGAACCACCGGAACCGTCCCTTCCGACGATCTGCGATGCCGAGGTAATTCTTCTCAAGGAGTTTGGCAAAAAATCCCTGAGTGAGATCCTCGGCCTGGGGAAGCCCGTGGCCGAGCTTTCTCGCATAGGCAAAAAGCGGTCGCCAATACACCTGACACAATGCCTCCAGGGCGCGGAGAGATTCCCCGGAGTTCTGGTCTCCAGCCTGCATGACGATAGACCAGTGCGTCGTGGTGAATAGCTGCGGCGAAGTGTCTGCCTGGCTCATGGGGACAGGTTATGCCACCAGACGGGGCTCTTGTGAAGTCGCAATCATCAAGGGAGACGCTGATTTAATCCCACGCCGTGTTCGGTGATTAATCAGCGTCCCGGGAGGTTGAGAATCCCGGCGGGCGCAAAAAAAAATGAGGAGTCGCAATTATTTCGTCATCCCGGCCGGCGAAATCTTAAACCTTCTCTGAACCAGGCAAGCACGTCTGAACTCCCCGCAACAAGCACCATGAAACACCTCATCCGCCTTATCCTCGTGGCATTCGGACTCTCCGTTCCGCCAACCACTCAAGCTGAAGTGCCCGGCATTTTGAGCTACCAGGGCCGACTCGCGCAGAACAACGGGAACTATGCCGGGCCCGTGCAACTCAAGTTCGCGCTCATTGATGGCGTGGACGGCACGACCTACTGGAGCAATGACGACACGAGCGCGAACGGCTCGGAGCCGACCGCCTTCTCCCAGGTCAACGCCAGCGGGAACGGCGGCTTCTTCAGCCTGATGCTGGGCGACACCAGCCTGCAGAACATGAAGGCCGTCCCTCATGACGTCTTCAGCCACCCGGACGTCCGCCTGCGGGTCTGGGTCAGCACCGGAGAACCTGGCTTCACCCTCCTGACGCCCGACCAGCGGCTGGCACCCGTGGGCTATGCCATGCAGGCGGCGACGCTGCCCGATGGCGCCGTGACGTCGGCGATGCTGGCGGACAGCTCCGTGACCGGAGCGAAGCTGGCCAACACGATTACTCTTGAGACGCTGGCGCTGGGCGGCGTCAACTGGGATGGCACCCTGAACCTTTTCGCCAAACCGGCGGGAGGCGGAGGGATCGTTGGTCCCAACGGAGAACCCCGTGGCGTTCTGATGGGGGACGCGCTCGGCTCGGAGCTTGGGTTGTTCTTCAACAACGGCACATCCGGTGCCACGCTTTCCAGCCGGACCACCGGCGGACGGCTGCAACTCAGGGATTCGACCGGCAACGACACCACGGTGGATTTGAACGCCGGCGGGACGGCGGGCGGATTTCTGACGTTGCGCAATCCGGACGGCCTGTCGCGTGCGCTGCTTCAGGGCGGCGGCACCCACGACGGCGGTGAACTTCAGTTGCGGGACAGCACCGGGGCCAACCGGCTGCGGCTTTACGGCAATGCACCCGGTTACATCATCGACACTCCGTCCGCGGGCGGCATTGACATGTATGATCTCAACGGGCTCCGGCGCATTTCCATGCGCGGCGGAGACGGCACGATGCACCTGCCGCAAGTGAGTGGCGTCGAAGGCGTGTTCCTTGCCGGACAGGCGCTGGGCGGAAGCGGCGGTATGGTGAGGGTGAGTCAGGGCGACGGCGACACCGGGGTGTTGCTGCGCGGCCAAAGCAGTGCCGGCAGAGGCGGCGAAGCGGAACTTTACGACTCCCAGAATGATCGTCGCGTACTGCTGCAAGGCGCGGACGCGACCGTGCAACTCTTCGACGAAAGTGGAGCCCGTCCAACATTGAGGGCGACCGGTGATTCGGGTGAACTGGTGGCGCTCGATCGGGTGGGCGTGGCCAGAACGATCGATGCATCCGTGCTGCAGGCGTCGCTCGGTCTCGACAGCAACGGCGGCATCGTCCGCACCCGCGATGAGAGCGACAACACCACTTCGCTCCTCGGCTCGGACACGGCCGGCGGCTTCCTGCGGCTCTACCAGGGCGACGGCGCGGAAGGTGTCGTGCTGGACGGCGACGCCGGCGGCAGCGGCTCGGTGTCGTTGCACGACGCCAACGGTACGGCGACTATCAAACTGATCGGAGAGCAGCCCGGCGCCAGCGGCGGCCGCATCGAAATGACACAGGGCAACGGTGCGCTTACCGTGATCCTCGACGGCGAAGTCGGCGCTGGCGGCGGCGGGTATCTCCAACTGCGCAACGCCACGGGTGCCGGAACCATCACGCTGGACTCGGACTCGGCGGGCGACGGGCGCGTCACCACGCAGGTGCTCGAAATCACGGGCGGCAGCGATTTCTCGGAAAACTTCGACATCCGTTCCGGCGACGCGCAGCCGGGGATGCTCGTACGGATCGATCCTGCGCATCCCGGCGAACTCGCCGTGAGCGACCGCGCCTACGACCGTACGGTGGCCGGCGTGGTCAGCGGCGCGGGCGGCGTGAAGCCCGGCTTGATGATGGGCCAGCGCGGCACCGTGGCGGACGGCAAGCATCCCGTCGCGCTCACGGGCCGCGTGTATTGCCTCGTGGACGCGGATCGCGGTGCCATCGAGCCGGGCGATCTCATCACCACATCCGACACGCCCGGCCACGGGATGAAAGTCGGCGACTACACACGCGCGCAGGGCGCCATCATCGGCAAGGCGATGACGCCGCTCGGCAGCGGCAGGGGCCTCGTGCTGCTGCTCGTGAATCTCCAGTAAACTCCACCGCATTTTACCGCCATGAAAACGAAACTGCTCCAACTTGCCATGCTCGCCGCGATGCTCTGCGCGGGCGCCCGCGCCGCCGAGCCGCCGGTCACAGTCACCATTGAGCCGCAGGAGGGTCTCGACCTGATCTACGCGCCGGTGGGCGCGCTTTCGGCGGGTGTCGCGCCGACGGGACGCCTGTGGTTCAGCCTCAAGATTCAAAATAACGAAGCCCCGATGCTCACGCTCAGGAGCATCCGCGTGACGCTCACCGGCGTTGATGTTTCGATCCCGCGGAATCTCCGTTGCCCCGGCAACGAGACAACGAGCGACGCGCTGATTGACGATCGATGGGGGGGCGCTGGGACCACGAACGAAATCATCACCATCCCGCATCCCGCGGCGGCGGTCGTCACGATCCGGCTCTACTTTGCCGGAAATCTCACGCCGAAGACGCTGCTCGCAAACCTCGCGCCGTACGTGCCCGCGACGCCCAATGGCCAATATCTTTACCCTGCGGACGAAGGCGACATCGGGCCGAACGAATACTTCTCCGCCGGCATCGCACACGGGCCGGGCGGGCAGCCGGACGGGCAGTTCTGGGGCGCCGACTGGAACCTTTCTCGCATCATCAGCCAGGGCAGCACCACGGCCATCCGCGCGGGCGGCGTTAACTCCGTGAACGAAGACTACCTCGGCTGGGGCGTGCCGATCCGCGCGATTGCCGATGGCGTAGTGCTTCAGACTTCGCTGGGCTTCCAGAACAACCCCGCCCCCGGTAGGCGCGCCATCCAGCAGATGTCGGAATACGTGGGCGAGGCGATCCACGATGTGAAGGTGACGCGTTTGAGCGCCACTCGCGCGGCCAGTCTCGCGCGGGTGGATTCGGGAAACTTCGAGCTCACGATCTGGAATATCGCCGACATCGGACGCCAGCTCACGCGGCTTGGATCGTCGCCGATCGACCCGGCGGAACGCGTCACGGCAATCGCGGTGGATGAACTGAAGAGCGATCGCGTCGTGACCGCCGTCCGGCTGAACAATGGCACTCTCCGATTGATCGTCTGGCGCATCCCGGAGGACGGGCAGATTTTGGAACGCCCGTGGCAAGTCGATGATGTGGCCGTTTCGGAGGTGTCCCTGATGAGAATGTCCGGCAGCCGCTTTGCGACCGCGGTGCGTACGGCAGGGGGCAACTTGCGGGTCGCCGTTTATAAGTTCGCGGATAATGAAGTGACGCTGCTGGCGGAGGATACCGCCGGCGCGGCGACTTCCGTCAACATCACCGCCTTGAGCCCCACCCGCCTCGCTGCATCATGGCGCAATAACGCGGGCAACCTCCAGGTGGGCGTGTGGGATTTCGAGAACGACAACACACTCGTGCCGAGGGGCGTCGAGACTGCGGAATCGGCGACGAAAGTCGTCGCGGCCATCGCGCCGCCCCTCTCGGACACCAGCAACACCGCGTGGGTGACCGCCTTCTGCGCCAGCGGCACCGGAAAGCTGACGCTCATCCGCTGGACCGCTTCCGCGGATGGGCAGACCCTCACGCCCGACGGTCAGACCACCGGGGCAGCCATCGACGATCAGGCATTGGCGGCCAGCATGGCCACCGGGGGCAACGTCGTCACGGCTTCGGTGGCGGGGAACTCCTTCAAGCTCGACGGATGGAAGGACCCGGAAGCCAACCTTGGGCCGTACACCGTTTACGGAGCCGCCGAAGCGGTTTCCCCAGTCAATCGCCTGAGCATCGACGAGGCGGGCGTGTGGCAGTTCTTCGTGGGCTCGCGCACGTCGGATGGAAGATTGAAAATCATGACTTGGTACATGGCGACCGGCGGCGGCAATTCCGTGGTCATGCTGCACGGCGACTGCCGCGTGCTCTACGCGCACTTCCAGGAGGGCAGCGTGGATACCGGCATCCTATATCCCGGTGCCACCGTCCGCGCGGGGCAGATGCTCGGGCGCATGGGCAACTCCGGCTCCTCCGGCGGGCCGCACACGCACATCCATTCCGAGCGGATTTTTCCCCTCACCTCCATCCCGGACATGATCGCGCGCGAGGCGCTGGACACGCTGCCGCTCATCGGCGGGCGGCCCATGCCCTTCACCGGCGCGCGCGCCATGCGGTTCTCCGAAATCTCACCCGGCGGCGAAGGCAACGCGGCCAACTCCTTCGCCACGATGAACGGGCATGGCATGTACGATGTCGCGCTCGGCATCCGCCCGCGGCTCCTCACGCGCTACGTCGATCACTCCGCCGACTTCGCGCTGTCGCGCGACGGGCATAAGGAACTGCTGCCTGGCACGCGCTCCGACACCGGCGGCCCAACGCTCACCGTCGGCAGCGTGTTCCCCTTCTGCCTGAGCGGCACCCGCCTCTACATCCGCGGCGGCAGCTACGATGAAGCGACCACCTTCAACACCCCGATGACCGTGCGCCGGTACGATTTCTACGATCGTGAACCCAACGGCCCCTCCGGTCCCGTCCTCATCGGCAAATGATCATCCCAAACCAAAAAACACCCATGAAAACACTCCTCATCCTCTCCTTCGCCGCCGTGTCGAACGCCGTGGCCAGCTATGAAATCCAATGGCCCGCCGCGGGCGGTGGCGGCGGGCAGAGCAGTGGCGGCGGGTATGGTCTCACCGGGCGCTTCGGCGATGCCTCCGGATTGCCCGCCACGGGAGGCGGATACACCCTGACATCGTCGCCCATTGAAGCCGCGCCGCTGCTCCCGGCGGAGAACTTTGCCCATTGGCAGCACCAGCATTTTACGGCGGAGGAATTGGCCGATCCCGCTGTGTCCGGCCCCGGTCAGGATCCCGATGGCGATCAGATGGTCAACGAACTGGACTTCGCGGTGGATGGCGATCCCGGGGGCGGCGATCCCGCGCTCCAGTTGACCCTCTCGCTTCTCCCCGGCGCTGGAGGACCCCGTCCCCGAATCACGCTGGGCCGCAACCCCTCCGCGCGCGGCATCACCTTGCTGGTCGAGGGCTCTGACAATCAAACACTGTGGACGACGCTGGCACGTTCCAGCAATGGCGAGGCGCCCTCCGGCGTGGCCTTCGTCAGCGAGACGGACGGGCCGTTCCCTTTGATGTTCCTCGAAGAACCGGCTTCCCTCCGGCGGCGCTTCTACCGGGCTCGTGTGGAGTTTCTCAGCCAAAGTCCGTGATCAGCCCGGGGATGGCGATGGCTCGCACTCATCAGGTGTCTGTCGAGGGAAGGGTCACGGTGATTGTCGAGGATCCGACTGATAGCGGTGCGAGGGAAGTGCGGAGAGTGTCTTCCGGAATTCGCTTGCCGTCACAGCACCGGCCCGAATCCGGCAGCTTCAAGCGCCGCCGCCGGTGAACATCTTTTCGGCATGGGCGTCGGATGGAAATGGTGACGCCGCCGCGGCATTCACAATGGTGTGGTGTGAATCCATGCCTCCTTCGCGTGCTGTCAGGAGCGGATCGGGATAATGGGAATCAGAGAACGGATTTCTGCGAGCAGATCATCAACTGACGTCGCGCCCTTTTGGAGGATGCGGGCGACTTCGCCGTTGAGGCGGCGTCGGTCGTCTTCGGTGAGGTCTTTGGCGGTGATCACGATGACGGGGATGCTGCGGCAGCCGGGGCGGGCGCGGAGTTCCTCCATGAAGGTGAAGCCGTCCATTTCGGGCATCATCAGATCGAGCAGAATGAGATGCGGCGGCTCGCCGTTGAGTTCCTCAAGACCGAGTCTGCCGTTGGCGGCCTCAGTGACCGTCCAGCCGTCTTTTTCCATGCCGCGGCGGAGCATGTCCCGGGTGTTCGGATCATCCTCGACGACAAGCACGCTGTGAGGGCCGGAGTCCCGGCGGAACTTCCGCAGCGCCGCGGTCAGGCGCGGCCAGTCGATGGGCTTGGTGAGGTAATCCGCGGCCCCCAGCGCGAAGCCCATGTTCTTGTCATCGACGATGGTCATCATGACGACGGGGATGTCCGCAGTGTCAGGGTCGGCCTTGAGCGCGGAGAGCACGGCCCAGCCGTCCATGCCGGGCATCATGACATCGAGCGTGATGACGGCGGGTTTGAGTTCTTTGGCCAGCGCGAGGCCGCGGTGACCATCGGCGGCGGTGACGACATGATAGCCGTCTTTGGCCAGCGAGCGTTCCATAAGATCGCGAACGTTAGGATCGTCATCGATCACGAGCACCGTGACCCGCCGGTCCCCGGCGGGTGTGTCCCTCGCCGGTGATTTCGGCGACGGCTCCGCCGCGGGCTCCGCCACCTGAAGCGGCAGGGTCACCGTGAAGGTCGTGCCTTTGCCCGGCTCGCTCTCCACGGTGATGTCGCCGCCCATCAACTGACAGAACTTCCGGCTGATGGCCAGACCGAGGCCGGTGCCGCCGAATTTCTTCGTCGTCGAAGCATCCGCCTGCTCGAACGCCTGGAAGAGCCGGCCCATCTGCTCCGGCGTCATGCCGATGCCGGTGTCGGTGACGGAGAAAGTGATCAGTGGACAGTGATCAGTCCTCGACGGAGAGTGATCAGTAGTCAGAGGGGAAACATCCGGGACGGCGTCTTCACTGAATACTGCATTCTGATAACTGATCACTGTTAACTGATCACTGATTACTCCTCTCCCCACCACCAGTCGAATCTCGCCGCGCTCCGTGAACTTGCTCGCGTTGCTCAGCAGGTTGAACAGCGTCTGCCGCACTTTGGTGACGTCGGCTTTCATGAGTCCGATGTCCGCCGGGCATTCGATCTTCAGTGCGTTGCCGTTCTTCGTCACCAGCGGCTGCACGGTGGCGGCGACTTCGCTCACCATTTT
>JANNVM010000899.1:0-5219 GCA_031414455.1 Verrucomicrobiota bacterium | reverse complement strand
CTTTACGGGTCTGGCGCCGCGGCAGGAGGTGACGAGCACGCCTTACGCGATCCGCGCCGCGAATGTCACTGGCCAAATTTCCGCCGGGCAGATCACCGGCACGCTCTCCTCTGCCAATATTGCCCCGGGCAGTATCACTCCGGCGATGCTCGCCCCGCAGGCCGCCGCCAACAATCTCGCGGCCAGCGGAGGGCTCGTATTGTCCTCGTTCGATAACGGGGCGCTGGCCGCGGCGGGGTTTGTGAAGGTCGGAACGGTCAGGGCTCAAGAGATCTGGGAGAAACTCGACGGCGCCAGCGATCCGGCTCCGGCTCCCCGCAGCCTCCATTCGGCGGTGTGGACGGGCAGCCAGATGATTGTGTGGGGCGGCACGAGCCCGGTGACAGAAGGATTTGGAGACGGGGCGAAATACGATCCGGTTCTCGACCGGTGGACGCCGCTGGATTCCCTGAACGCGCCGCGGAAGCGCTGGCGGCATATCGCCATCTGGACCGGCACCGAAATGATTGTGTGGGGCGGCACGGACGGCAACGTGCAGAGCGCAGGCGCTCGCTATAACGCTGAGGACGGAGAGTGGGCACCGGTTTCCTCAGAGAATGCGCCCGCCGCCCGCTACGGTCATACCGCGGTGTGGACCGGCAGTGAAATGCTCGTGTGGGGTGGATTTTCCGATCAACTGCTCGGGGACGGTAAACGTTATAATCCTGCGACCGACACCTGGACGACGATCAACAAGGAGGGCACTCCGGCAGCGCGCCTTTTTCACACAGCGGTCTGGACCGGCACGGAAATGCTGATCTGGGGTGGACAGGATAAGGACCGGGCTCTCAATGACGGGAGCCGCTACGACCCGGCCACCGACACGTGGAGTCCCATGAAACCCGACTCCGCCCCGGCCGCGCGGACCGAGCACGCCGCGGTCTGGACCGGTACTACGATGATCGTGTGGGGCGGGTGGAACCGGGATCAGCATTTTGACGACGGGGGGATCTACAGCCCCGATGCAGACAAATGGGTGCCGGTGACGCGCGAGGGAGCGCCCGAGCGGTGCCGGAATCCGCAGGCGGTCTGGACCGGCAGCCGGATGCTCGTCTGGGGCGGGCAGAACGACGGGCCGGTCAACGGTGTGGGGAGAAGTTATGATCCGGCGACGGAAATCTGGTCGGAAATGGCGGCCACCGGCGCACCGGCGGCGCGTTTTCATCATACCACGCTGTGGACGGGAGACCGCATGATCGTGTGGGGCGGTGAGGATGGAACGGCGGCGGACAACGGCGGGGGCCGTTACAATCCCAATAACAACACCTGGCAGAGTGTGACGACCGGGTGGCCGAGGGAAAGGAACAATCATTCTGCGGTGTGGACCGGCAGTGAACTCATCATCTGGGGCGGGGCGTTCTTGCAGCAGGCGACTCGCGCGGGCGGCTATGCCTCAACCAATGACGGATGGCGCTTCAGCCCGTCCCTCAACGCATGGCAGCCGCTCCCGCAGGACGGGGCACCCACGCGGCGCGGCCTTCATTCCGCCGTGTGGACCGGCTCCACGATGATCATCTGGGGAGGGGACACCAATACCAGCCTTGGGGACGGCGCACGCTACAGTCCGGCGGTCAACTCCTGGGCACCGGTTACCCTCTCCGGTGCTCCCACCCAGCGTAAAGGCCACACCGCCGTGTGGACCGGCAGCCGGATGATCATCTGGGGAGGAGCCGGAAGTGCGTTGAGTCCCGGCGGACGTTATGATCCCGTCACGGATTCGTGGACGCCGGTCAGCCTGATCGAAGCGCCTGAGCAAAGATATGCTCACTCTGCGGTCTGGACCGGTAATGAAATGGTGGTCTGGGGCGGCTACAGCCGGTCATCCGGATTTGTCACGGGCGGCGGACGCTACAATCCGTTCACTGACACCTGGCGTCCGGTGTCCAGTGCCGGAGCACCCTCGCCGCGGAAAAACCAGATGACGGTCTGGACCGGTTCGGAGATGCTCGTGTGGGGCGGGACCAACGATTCGGCCAGCGGCCTTGGCGACGGCGGACGCTACAACCCGGTGACGGACGGTTGGCTGCCCCTGCCCGCAGTGGACGCCCCCTCTGCCCGCTTCTCCGCAGGTGCCGTCTGGACCGGCGTTGAGATGATCGTGTGGGGAGGCGCCTATGGAACCACAGACCTTGGCGACGGCGGAAGATTCTTCCCGGCCCAAAACGCGTGGTCCCCTCTCAACGGAGGGCCGGTCGCCTCAGATTCTTCCGCCGTGTGGACCGGCAATCGCATGCTCCTGTGGGGCGGCCGCAGCGGAGCAGAAGGCCTCGGCGGCCTGTGGTCCTACAAGCCCACTCCCCCCGTCGTGATCTATCAAAAACAGTGAGCCGCCCGTGAATACTCACCCCAAACTTCCGCGGTCCACCGGTCGCGGAACGAAAGTTCAAAATATCCACCTAACTTATTATCAAGCCATGAAACCCAGGATCAATTCCCGAATTCTCAGTCTTTGTCTTTTGACTTCAGCCCTCAGTCATCAGGTTGTCGCCCAGACCAGCGCCTTCACCTACCAGGGAAAACTCACCGATGGCCCGGCGCCGGCAGCAGGGTTGCATGATTTTCAGTTCAAACTCTACGACGCGGCCCTCGGAGGAGCGCAGCAGGGAACAACGGTCACGGTTGATGACGTGAGCGTGGCCGGCGGGCTGTTCACCGTGATCCTTGATTTCGGCGGCGGAGTCTTCAGTGGCAGCGGGCGGTGGCTGGAGATCGGCGTGCGTCCGGGGGCCGCCACCGGGGCCTACACCGGGCTCTCGCCGCGGCAGGCGGTAAGTTCCACGCCCTACGCCATCCGGGCCGCAGTCGCGTCCGCAGTGCCTGCGGGTTCGGTCACCGGGAGTATGCTGGCGGATGGCGCGGTCACTGCCAGCAAGCTGGCCCCCGGTGCCGTCTCCCAGCTCGGTGCCTCGGACGGATCGCCGGCCAATGCCGTGCAGGTGAACGCCAGCGGACTGGTGGGGGTGGGCACCAATGCGCCAGCCGCCGGGTTGCACATCACCGCCAGCCAGAATTTCTTCAATCCCGAGCAGCTGGCCTTGCGGGTGGATGAGACTGATGGCTATACCACCCTCAGATTTCCTTATGCGGTTGCTGTTTCGGGAACACTCGCCGCGGTGGCCAGCCTGGGAGATGCTGGAATAACCCTTCTGGACATCGCTGATCCTTCCCGCCCGAATTTGCGCTCCGAAATCCGCGATGGCAGTGGCGGATATACCAGTCTGGGCGGGGCCATAAGTGTGGCCATGAAACCGAACCTACTGGCTGTCGCTGCCCGGGATGACAATGCTGTCACGCTTATCAACGTAGCCAATCCTGCCAGTCCGGTAATGCTGGCCGAACTGAAGGACGGGGTCGGCGGATGGAACGAACTTTGCGGACCTCAGGCCGTGGCGATTAACGGAAACCTGATGGCCATCGCCGCGTTTGATGACTCTGCCGTGACGCTGGTGGATATCACTAATCCCGCCGCCCCCGTCAAGCGGTCGGAACTGAAGGATGGTTTTTTCGGCTTCAATAATCTGACTGCCGCGACGAGTGTTGCTTTTGCAGGCAATCTCCTCGCCGTCGGTGCCTACAACGATAGCGCTGTGACCCTCATTGATGTGACCGATCCCAGCAACCCGGTGAAAAGGGCCGAACTGAAGCATGGTGTGGGGGGATACAACGCACTCGATCTTGTGAATAGCGTGGCGCTTGCCGGCAACCTGCTGGCGATTGCGGCCTATGGTTCTGACGCCGTAACCCTCGTGAATGTGAGCAATCCGGCCAGCCCTGTGAAGCTCATCGAATTGAGGGACAACCTGAATGCCGATTCGTTACGTGGTGCCTGGGGCGTGGCATTGTCCGGCAACCAGCTTGCGGTCGCAGCAAGGGATGACAATGCTGTGAGCATGTTTGATCTCAGCAATCCGTCGAACCCGGTATTGCTGGCGGTGGCGCGGCACCAGATCGGCGGTTTCAATCATCTGGCCGCAGTGCGCGGACTGGCGTTTGCCGGCGCGAACTTGCTCGTATCGGCACCAAACTCCCACGCGGTGACAATGATTCAGATGGCAAACCGCCCCGCCGGATTGTCCAGCCAGGGCTGGGTGGGGATAGGCACCACCACGCCGGCCGGTGCCCTGCATGTAGTGGGCGACGTCTATGTGGAGCAGGCCGGCCGCATCGGATTCAATACGCGACATTTTGAGGCGGGCGTTGGAAACTACGCCGGTGGTGATTTTTCAACAGCACTCGGCCTTGGCACTGCTGCCCAGGCGCTGGGATCAACGGCGATGGGCGTTGGAACCATCGCCAGCGGCCAATCCTCGACATCCCTCGGAAATTCTACGATTGCCAGCGGTGCCCTTTCGACGGCGATGGGGGAGGCAACCACTGCCAGCGGCTTCGCCTCGACGGCCCTTGGTTCCAATGCACGCGCGATCCACGATGGCACCTTCGTATGGTCCGACCGCCAGGCGGGCTATTTCGATTCCACTGCCGCCAACCAGTTTGCCGTGCGCGCCAGCGGCGGGGTGCGGTTCGAAACCGGCGGGGCCGGGCTCACGGTGGATGGGAAGCAGGCATTGCTCGCTCCAGCCGCCGGCCAGTCCCTGCTGCTTAATCCGCTCAGTAACGACACCAGTCTCAGCTTCGGAAACCAGACCCGGCAGATGATCAACCTGTTCGACAGCACCTATGCCATCGGAGTGCAATCGGACGCCGCCTATTTCCGGACTGATGCCGAGTTTCTCTGGTATCGGGGCGGCAGCCATAGTGATGCGTTTGGAGATCCCGGGGCGGGCGGCACGCAACTGATGCGCCTCGGCAATTCCGGCAACCTGGTCATCGCCGGCACTCTGTCATCGGGCAGTGACCGGAACATCAAGCAGGGCTTTGCCGCCGTGGATCCGCGGGAGGTGCTCGACAAGGTCGTCGCCCTGCCCCTTCAGTCATGGACCTACAAGACCGACACCGGCAGGCGGCACTTCGGACCAATGGCGCAGGACTTCCATGCCGCCTTCGGTCTCAACGGCGACGACGACAAACACATCGCCACTGTGGACGCCGACGGTGTGGCCCTCGCGGCGATCAAGGGACTCAACGAGAAGGTCGAGGGTCTGAGCGGCAAGGCCGACAGCCGGATCCAGAAGCTGGAAGCCGAGAACGCAGAACTGAAAGTCCGGCTGGAACGGCTGGAG
>JANNVM010000898.1:0-3252 GCA_031414455.1 Verrucomicrobiota bacterium | reverse complement strand
TCGAGCCTTTTGGAATGTGTCCGCCGCCGGTTCGTTGGGGCGTGCGTCCAATGCGGCGGCGCACTCCAAGAATAGCAACGACTGCGCGTCGGATCTTTTACACTTCCTCCAAGAGGGAATATTTTACGAGTCCGTCCTTGTCGAAACGCTCAGCAGTTATGTCCGCGACCATAACCGAGCCGTCCTGGAGTCTCACCGCCGAATTCTGGACGTGCAAGATCCGATGGGCATAGGCTTGGCAAAGGCCCTCGCAGGCTTGTTGACGATGGGCACTTCCACTCATATTCCGGCGTATGTCGGTCGAATCCATCCCTTTGCCTCAACTTGAACCGCAGAGCGGACCAGGCCTGTTTGCCGCCACCCGATGGACGATGGTGATGGCAGCCGGTCAGACGGGTCCGCAGGGCACCCGCGCGCTGGAACAACTGTGCCGGACCTACTGGCTGCCGCTCTACATTTACGTCCGGCGTCAGGGATACGGGCCGCAGGACGCGCAGCATCTCACCCAGGGATTTTTCGCCCGCCTGCTGCGGATGAACTCCGTAGCCGGGGTCAGTCCTGACAAGGGAAAGTTCCGCACGTTTCTCCTGGCGTCACTCGATCATTTTCTCTCCGACGAACGCGATTTTGCCCGCGCCGGCAAACGCGGCGGTGGCCAGGTGATCCTCTCGCTTGATGAATCCGATGCGGAGCAGCGCTATCTGCAAATTCCCTGCGCGGACATGGCTCCGGAAATGGTCTTCGACCGCCGCCGGGCTTTAACCGTCATGGAACTGGCTCTCCAGCGCCTGCAGAAGGAGTATGCATCATCCGGGCGGCAGGATTTGTTTGAAGCCCTCAGCGTGTTCCTGTTTTCGGAAGCCGGGACCGGCGGTTACGACGCCGTCGCACTGAAACTGGGCATGTCTTCCGGTTCGGTCGCCGTGGCCGTCCATCGAATCCGTCAGCGGTATCGCGAATGCACCCGTCTGGAGCTCGCCCAAACGGTGTCCAGTGATGCGGATTTGGACGAGGAACTGAGCTAATTGTTTGCGGCGCTCGGCGGGTAGGGAAATTGGGATGTAATCGCGCAGCTCGTTTTCCTCTGTAATGGGAAATCTGAAACGAATGCCCACCCATCAAGGCCTCCGGCCAGCGGTTCGCGCAACTGTCCTAAGTGCGGAGCGGAATTGAGCGATGCCGTCCTCTGTGGCAGAAGGAGATGGACGAAGTGCGGGAGCAGATGAAAAAGTGCAGCGGAGAGAACCAGCGCGCGTCTGACGAGGTGATGAAAAAATACTCATCGCTGTACCAGTAACGCGCGGAGTTCATCAAAGAGGAAAGCACCGGCTTTGTGTGGCTGATGCTGCAGAAGTAGCCCGGTGTCCGTCTCCCATCACCTCTGTTTCCTGCCTCCCTGCGTTCCTGTTGCATCCAAAGCTTTGGAATAAGAAGGCAGGAGGGCAGAAAACCATCGCCCGTCGTGTTATCGTTTGGTCGCGATCGGCCTTTTCCGGTTAGAGTACAATTCGCGGCAGAGCATGCAAATGGTGCCGTCGCAGCCGCGGGCGGTGCAGTGTTCGCGGCCGTAGTAAATGATCTGGAGGTGGAGTTTGTTCCATGACTCCCGGGGAAAGAGGCGCTTCAGATCGGCTTCGGTATGCTCGACGTTTTTGCCGTCGGTGAGGCCCCAGCGCTGGGCGAGACGATGGATGTGAGTATCCACGGGGAAGGCGGGGACGCCAAATGCCTGGGCCATGACGACGGAGGCAGTTTTGTGGCCGACGCCGGGCAGGGCTTCGAGGGAAGCGAAGTCGGCAGGGACCTTGCCGCCGTGCTCTTCCACGAGGAGGCGGGAGAGTTCGGAGATGGCGAAGGATTTCCGGGGGGAAAGGCCGCAGGGGCGGATAATGTCACGGATTTCCGCGACCGGGACCTGCATCATGGTCTGCGGGGTCCCCGCCAGCGCAAAAAGGCGCGGCGTGACCTGATTGACGCGGACGTCCGTGCATTGTGCAGACAACACTACGGCGATCAGCAGTGTGAAGGCGTCGGTGTGGTCGAGCGGGATGGGCACCGCCGGGTAGAGCCGCTCAAGGGCGGCATGGACAGCCGCGGCGCGCTCAGGTTTCGTCATGCCGCGGCGTCAGATTTTCTTTTGAATGCCACTAATCATGGCCCGGACGTGGGCGTAGCTCGTCCGGTTGCTGAGCACGTTCATACTGCTCGTGTAGCAGCCCCATTTCAGGACTTTGATTCTCACGTTGCGTGCTCCCCACTGCTTGATGCCTTCGTGGTTGGGCCTGTAAAGGTCGATGGTTCGGGTGCCTACGAGAGCACTTCCGTAGTCATCGACCTGGTAAACGCAGGGCTCGCCTTCAATCTTGAAGACGGTACCAAGCGGGAAGACCGACCAGTCGGCCGCAGCGCTGCGAACCATGCCATACTTGAGGGTGCCGCCGGCAGCGTTGCCTTTACCGTATTTTAAACTGTCCGCCTCAACATGGCTGTAAGCAGTGGTTTTCACCTTGTAGTAGGTGGCGTTGTCCACCTGACCGCTGCGATAAACTTTCGCTTTGGCGAGGTTGGGAGACGAGGTGGAGCAACTGCAGAGGAGGCTGGAAATGACGGCGGCGGCGGCAAGAAGTAATCGCATAGTCCTGATGAAATGAGGTTAATTTAACAGGGGGTCGTGGTTTCGCAGCCCGGAGAGGCCGCAGAACGATGCTTTTTTTCGCCTGTTATGGCAAGTGGCAATTGCAATTTTTATGGAGACCGGGCAAATCGCACGGGATTTGCTCTGAAACCGGGAACCAAAATGTTACCGTCCACCCCTTCTGAGTAGTTGACCCCCGGAGCAGTTCTCCGATATGCTGCCCTTCCACGGTGTCGCAATCCGACCTTGGTCCCCCCCTCATTCCTCAACCCATGCGTTCTTCAGCCCACGCTGTTGCGGCCGTTCTCACTGCCGCTTTTTCCTGTATTTCGATTCAGCCGGCCGTCGCCTCGCCGGTTATCAGCGAGATTATGTACCGCCCGGGCATCGGTTTTCCCGAAGATACGGCGCTGGAATACATCGAGATGCACAATCCCGACGCCACCGTGGTGGATGTGAGCGGCTGGGAGTTCCGGAGCGGGGTGAGCTACACGTTTCCCGCAGGCAGCACGATTCCGGCAGGCGGCTACGCCGTGGTGGCATCGAGTCCGGCGGCGGTGAATGCGGCCTTCGGTGGCGCGGGCGCGCTTGGGCCGTGGACGGCGGGGGCCGGTCTT
>JANNVM010000897.1:0-1650 GCA_031414455.1 Verrucomicrobiota bacterium | reverse complement strand
GGAAAAGGCAGGGGCGCAGACTCGCGCTTTCTCCGGTCCGACGTGAAGGCAAACTTCTTCGCCGACGGCGGATTGAATGCCCCTGAAGGCGCTGCGGCCGGCGCTCCAGCCGATGCACTGGCGGGGGATGCTCCCGCGTTTGGACTGCAACTCCGCGACGAACTCAAGCAGCAGGAGGCGCAGCTTTCACTCGGCGCGATAGTCGTGGAAGAGGAACAACTGAAGGAACTCGACGACCTCAGGGACAAAGACGTGGACCGCGCCGCCGGTGCCCGCCGCGGCCTGGGCCGTGAAAAAGCCAGGGAATCCCTCGAGTTCCGCAAGAAGGTCGCCGACAAAGCCGAGCGCCTTTTCCGCCAGACGGAGCAGACCAAAGAGTGGGCCGAGGACAACTACTACCGCCTGCTCATCGCCCAGCAAAATGCCGGCCTCGTGCAGCCCAACCGCTTTTGGCAGGACTACGCGCTGTGGGACGGCGTGCAGCCCTTCGTCTCGGCCAACCTCGCCGAAGCCACCGGCAGCTTCACGGAAATGCTGCTCGCCCTCGCCGCGCTGGACCTGCCATTCCCCTCCGATGCGAAGGGCGGCAAAGTGGAGCGCAAAGAAAACAGCGTGACCCTCATCCCCGCAGGCAAAGGCATTCTCTTCCACCAGGAAATCCGCGCCGCAGAGCCTGACAAGGAGGGCACGCCGCTTCTCGTGAGCCAGAACTTCTACCGCCACGGCGACCGCTACATCGAGCAGGCGGGCGAGAAGATGGATAAATTTGTCACCGGCGAATTCCTCACCGGCGTCGTTTATGGCTGCCAGGTCGTGGTCACGAATCCCTCGTCCTCGCGCCAGAAGCTCGACCTGCTCTTCCAAATCCCGCAGGGCGCCATGCCCGTGCTCGCCACGCAGTCCACCAGGAGCCAGCCCATCGTGCTGGAACCCTATCACACCGGCACCTACGACTTCACCTTCTACTTCCCCGCTGCCGGGAAGTTCCCGCACTACCCGGTGCATCTCAGTCGCAACTTCAAAACCGCCGCCAGCGCCGCCGCGTTCACCTTCAATGTCGTGCCCAAAGCCACCCAGGCCGACAAGGCCTCGTGGGAATACGTTAGCCAGAACAGCGAGCCTGCGGAGGTATTGAACTTCCTCGAGCAGAACAATCTCTTCACGCTCAACCTCGACCTCATGGCCTGGCGCATGAAGGACGTCGACTTCGCGAAGCAAGCCCTGGCCCTCCTGCGCACCCGCCACATCTGGCACCCGACGACATGGAGCTACGCGCTGCTGCACAACATCCCGGAAGGCGTCACCGACTTCCTCATGCACAGCGACGGCTTCCTCGCACAGTGCGGTGCCTTCATTGACTGCGCCGTGCTCAAACTCGACCCCGTGGAGCGCCGCATCTATCAGCACCTCGAATACAGCCCGCTCATCAATGCCCGCGCCCATCAACTCGGCGCGCGCCGCACCATTCTGAATGACAAACTGCGCGGACAATTCGGCGCGCTGATGAAGATCCTCAGCTACCGCCCGGCACTGGATAACGAAGACCAACTTGCCAGCGTCTATTACCTCGCGCTCCAGGACCGCATCGAAGAAGCCATCGCCAGATTCGCCAAAGTGGACGCCGGAAAAGTCGCCGAGCGCCTGCAATAC
>JANNVM010000896.1:0-10707 GCA_031414455.1 Verrucomicrobiota bacterium | reverse complement strand
GCGGCTCCGCCGCCGGGAGCCTGCGGCTCAACGCGTTTCCTGAACACTGCATGGCCGTCAGGCAGAGGTCAGGAAGTCTGAGTCCGCCGCCGGGCCGGAAACGCCGAACTTCATCACTTTGGAGAGGAAGCGCCGGGTGAGTTCCCCGCTGGGGTGATCGAGCACCTCGGCGGCAGGGCCGTGCTCGGCGACTTTGCCGGCGGCGATGAGGGCCACGTAATCCGCGACGGCACGGGCGAAACCCATCTCGTGCGTGCTGAGAATGATGTGCTGACCGGCGGCGGCGAGTTCGCCGATCAGTTCGAGGACTTCTGCGGTCATCTCGGGATCGAGCGCGGAGGTGGGTTCGTCGAGAATGAGGATTTCCGGTTTTGACGCGATGGCGCGGGCGAGCCCGACGCGCTGCTGCTGGCCGCCGGAGAGCTGCGCGGGAAGTTTGTGAGAGTGACCGGCGAGGCCGAAGCGGTCGAGGCATTCGTCGGCGATGCGCGTGGCTTCGGCGGGGGATTTGCCATGCACTTTCTCCAGCGGAAGGGTTACGTTCCGGTGCGCCGTGAGATGGGGAAAGAGATTGAACTGCTGGAAGAGGAAGCCGTTGCGCCGCCGCCATGCGAGGGCCGCGGCTTTGTCGCCAGGTTGCACGCCATTGACGGTGAAGGTGCCGCCATCGGCCTCCTCAAGGCCGCCGATAACGCGCAGCAGCGTGCTTTTGCCGCCGCCGCTGGGGCCGATGAGCGCCAGCACCCTGGCGTCAGCGACGTGCAGATTCAGCGCGTCGAGGGCCGCGAGCGTGCCGTAACATTTTGTGAGGGCTTCGGCGTGGATGTTCATGGCTACATTTGATAGCGGAAACGCTTCTCCATCCAGTGTGCGAACCACGCGATGGGCAGCGTGATGAGCAGATAGCCGACGGCGAGCATGAGGAACGCCTCGACGCCGCCGTAGGTCGAGGAGTTGTAGGCGCGGGACTGATAGGTGAATTCCTGGATGCCGATGATATTGAGCAGCGAGGAGTCCTTCACGAGCGTGACAAACTGCCCGGCGAGCGCCGGCAGGACGCGGCGCAGCGCCTGCGGCATGATGACGTAGCGGAGGATCTGCGGGCGGTCGAAGCCGACGGCCCGGGCGCTGTCTATTTGCCCCTGCGGGATGCTGTCGAGTCCGCCGCGGAGAATTTCACTGAGGTAGGCCGCGGTGAAAACGGAGAGCAGGGCGATGCCGGAAACGATCCGGCCGCCGAGGCCGATGCTGTCGAGGAAATCCCGGACCGCCTCCTGGGAAAGAATGACAAAATAACCGATTAGAATCAGTGAGAGCAGCGGCATGCCGCGCACGATTTCCACGAAGCCGCGGGTGAACCAGCGCAGGGAGGCGAGGCGCGACCGGCTGCCGGCAACCAGCAGGGCGGCGACGATGCAGGAGCCTGGCAGGGCTCCGGCGGAGACAGCGAGCGTGAGCAGCCAGCCGTCGGTAAGGAGTTTACGGTAATCCCAGACGCGTCCCCAGTTCAGGCTCTTGTCGAGGTGGGCGAGGATCCACCAGAAGAACGTGCAGACGATGGATACGAGGAGCGCGCCGACGATGGCATCCCGCAACAGGCGGCGCTCTCCAGGGCGGGCAGGCATGGGTGGTTACTTGAAGAATTTCTTCGGCTCCACGCGCTTCGGCTCCTCTTTCTTGTCGCCGGATTTCGTCTCCGGCTTCGGGTCCTTCTTTTTGTCGCCATCCTTTTTGTCAGTCTCCTTCTCGATGATTTTAATCTGCGAAGGGTCGGTCAGTTTGATCTCCGGCTTGGGGTCGCCTTTGCCCTTGGCTCGATATTCAAAAATATCGCCGGTGACTTCCACGTCCTTGCCTTTGTAGAGTTTGGCGGGGCTCTGGGCGTCGGGGAATTTACTGTAGTCATCCTTGAACGTTACGACGGTGAATTTGCCGCCATCGAGGTCGAGGAAAGAGATGCCGGCCTTCGCGGATTCATTGGCGCTGATCACCTTGCCGTAAACCACGGCCTTTTTGCCGACGAGTTTTTTGACGCCTTCGATGTCGCCGGCGGAGACGCGCGGGAGTTCGTTGACGGTTCCCTCCTCTTTGGCGGGCGCAGCGTCTTTCTTGTCATCGTCCGCAGCGCGCAGCAGCGGAGCGAAAGCGAGGCAGGTGAGCAAAATGAGTTTCATGGCGGTGATGGTGAGTGGCACCATGTTCCGCCCGCGGGGCGGAGGCGCAATCTTCTTTTTGCTTTTCACGCCGGGCATTCCGGGCATTCCTGCGCGCATGAAACAAGCTGAGATTGATACCCTGGCGGATGCCGTGGCCGAGCGCCTGCGCACGCGCGGCCTGCGTCGCACCCGGGCGCTGGACCTGCTGATCCGCGAAATGGCCGCCCGCGACAAACCGGTGACGATTGCCGAACTCACCCAGGCCCGCTCGCTGCGCGAACAGTGCGATCCCGCGACCGTCTATCGCCTGCTGATGAAACTGGAGGAACACGGCATGGTGCGGCAGATGGGCCTGCACGAACGTGCGATGTATTTCATCCTCATCCGCCCGGGGCATCACCATGACTACCTCGTCTGCACCGGCTGCGGAAGCATCGCGGAAGTGGACATGGAATGCCCGGTGCGCACGCTGGAGCGGAAGCTGGAGAAATCGTCAGGCTACCGTCACGTCTATCACGAGCTGGAATTCTTCGGCATTTGCCCTTCCTGCCACGACGGACGGGAGCGGCACGGCACGGCGCACTGCTGCTGAAGGAATCACGGCACGGTCTGCGGAGAAAAGTATGCAAACCCGCCGGGGATGTGTTTGCTTCCGGCGCGTTCCTGTCCCTAGTCTGCGCGCTCCCTTTACCCACCCCACTATCATGGCAAAAATCTACAATACCGGCATCGTCGGCTACGGCTGGGCCGCCACGGCTCACATTCCCGCTCTTCAGGCAACGAAACAGTCGAACGTCACGTCCATTCTCAGCAGCCGTCCGCTCGATGACGCGGAGCTGAGCGCGAAGTACGGCACGCCGGTGAAGAGCTTCACGGACGCGAAGGCGTTCTTCAGTCAGCCGGATCTCGAAGTGGTGGACATCACCGGGTATCCCTGGGACCACGCGCAGTATGCCGTGATGGCCGCGGAGCACGGGAAACATTTCATTCTCGAAAAGCCCATCGCCCTGACATGGGACGAATGCATGACGATCGACCGCGCCGTGAAGAAGGCCGGCGTGAAGACGTGTGTGTGTTTTGAAGTCCGCCACAGCGGGCAGTTCTCCACGATCAAGAGTGTCATTGATAACGGAATGCTCGGCCGCGTGCATTACGGCGAAGTGGACTACTATCACGGCGTCGGCCCGTGGTACGGGCAGTACCGCTGGAACGTGAAGAAGTCCGGCGGCGGCAGCAGCCTGCTCAGCGCCGGCTGCCACGCGATGGACGCGCTGCTCATGTGTATGGACGGCGAGGTGGATACCGTCATCGCGCTTAACAGCCAGAGCACCCACCCGCACTTCTCCGTCTATGAATATCCCACGACGACGACCGCGCTGCTGAAGTTCGCCGACGGCAGGGCAGGGAAGTGCGCGAGTGTCATTGACTGCTTCCAGCCCTACTATTTCCACACCCACCTCGTCGGCAGCGAAGGCAGTCTGCTTGACGGAAAATTCCACACCAACAAAATTGGTTCGCTGAACAAGGCGAAGTGGAGCGAGTTGAGCATTCATCCGATAGACAGCGGCGACGTGGCGGACCATCCCTACCAGACGCAGTTTGAGTCGTTCTTCAAATCGCTGGAAGCCGGCAAAGACATGCCGCTGACGAGCCTGAACGACGCCCTGCGCAGCCATCAGGTAATCTTCGCCGCCGACAAGTCTGCCGCCGCCGGCGGGGTGCCGGTGAAGGTTGGCGACATCACGTGGGCGTAGGCCGGTGCTACGGGTAGCACTTCACGAGTTGAGCCCACTGCTCTTCGTTGCCGGCAGTGTCCCGTGACCTTGCGATAACATCTCCAGTAGCGGCGACGGTGCATTCCCAGTCCGCGACGCCGGCGTGTTGTGCGGTGATTGTTGTCGCGGTGCCATTGACGGTAACACCGGCGACCGTGCCATCGTCGTGCGACACGCCGGAGACGAGCAGTTGGTCGCCATTGCGGCGAATCCGGGTGATGAGCGTGGCGGGCGGGAGGTCGTCTTTCGGTGCAAGTAATTGAGGAAACTCGACGCGCTTGATGACGGAGAGCACGACGTCAGCCCCCGTCCAGCCGTCCATTCCGCCGCCGTAGCCGTAGTCCTTGAGTTCGTTGGGAAACCGGCGGCTCGCCACCACCACATCGCCATTCAGGGTTTCCTTCATGCCGAGAACGGAGCAGTTATCTCCCGTTAGGAAATAATAGCGCACGGCGTGCTCAAGTTTGTCATTCCGCGGGCCGCCGCCGAGGTCCACGACATGGGACGCGGACCGGCAGTTTTCGACGGTCAGGTTCTTGAAAAATCCGGCCACTCCCGCCTTTGGTGCGGTGCAGGCGAGTTGGATGAGCGGGTCGCGCCCGATGCGGCAGTTGCGCAGCGCCAGCCGCTCATAGGTGAAGTCGCCATACTGGATGCTCTCGTCGTCGTGCCCGCGGTTGATGGGCTCGCTGTTGATGTTGTCGAAGTCGAGATCGCGATAGACGTGGGCGTCGTAGTCCGGGTGATAGACACCATAGACGGCGTTCTTCACCTTCAGCCCTTCACAGAGAAAGAACTGCACGTTGGGCCGCAGCACGTAGTGGGTTTCCCACGCGCGGAGATTCCGCACAATGAATGGATGCTCGCGATCTCCGTGGACTTCACCGTTTTTGTCGTCGCCGAAATTGAAGCTGTAGAGCCCCTCCGTGTGCGACTCGTTGTCCTCGAACTTCAGGAACGGCAGCGAGCGCACGTCACGGTCTTCCGGCTCGCCGTTCAGACCACGCAGGCGCAGCACCGGATCGAAGCCGCTCGATTTCCGCAATTCAAAGTGGAAGCCGTAATTGTCGTTCTCGCACGCGACATTGCGCGTGAAGGTATTGCGTCCGTTGGCCCACCAGAAGCCCGCGCCGTCATTGGGATCGAAGTCCAGCACCTGCTGCGGCAGCCGCTTCGCACTGATGGCCTGCACCGCGAGATTGCGATCAAGCACGTTCCATTGCTCTGACGCATCTTCGAGGAAATAGCCGTGGCCGCGCGAGCGGTAGCCGACACAGTCGCGCACCAGCAAATGATCGGTGCCGTGAATCGTTATCCAGCGGTTGTCCGAATCCCACACGCTCGCGCCGGTGACGCCGCTGCCGCGCATGGTGTCCCGTACGAGATGAAAGTGGATGGCGTATTTGCCGAGCACCCCTTTCTTTCCAAGGTGCCGGAATTCTGCATAGCTGATGCCGCCTGACGAATCGCGGTGATACATCGTATGCCCGCGCACGCCGGCGGGATCGGCGCTCTCGACGATGACGTTGTGCGACAGCAGTGCCACCTCGCTGCGCAGGATGCCTTCACCGAAATGCACAAACGTCAGCGGCTGATCGAACGTCACCGTCGCGCCTTCGATCTTTGTGATCACGCGTTCCTCCGTTGCGCCGCCGTAGCCGCCGCGCGGCGCATTCTTCACCGCATCCTGATAGTCCTGCTCTTTCGAGCCGGTGACGATCACGCGATCACCTTCGCGCCAGCCGGTTGGCGGCTGCTCCAGTGTCGCCGCAGATTCGCCGGCTTTCACCGTCGCCGCCAGTTTCAACCATGTGCGCGCCACCGGTGCCCCGTGAATATCCCAGCGCCCGCCGCACGCCACGATGGCCGGCAGCGTCTCCACATTCATGCCTTCGAAATGCCGGAGTCGGATCACGGCCTTCACGTTAGCCGGAATCGGTGCCTCCCGGGTACCGATCTCCAGCGCCGGCACCGTGTCGCCCTTCTCCAGCGGCGCGTCATCGTGACAGTCGAAACCATCTTCACTGCAGCTTGCACCCGGCGTGACCCGCAGCAGCCCCACTTCGAGGCGTGTATTCTTCTCCCGCGAAAACGCCAGCGTCCCTGCCACATGAATCATCCGCAGCGCGTCCGGCGATTCGACGTCGTAAGTCACCACATCCCCCGCCCGCACCTGGACGCGTTCGCCCGCCTGCGGCAGCCTCCCACCCCACGTCGCTGCCTCCGACCACGGCTCACTCTTCACCGACACCGCATCAAATTTCACCGGCTCGCCAAAAGCAGACACCGCCAGAAGACAGAAGAAAAGTAGAGTGCGCATGGGGCAACTGTGGGTGCCTTGTGCTCACCGCGGCAAGTCCGCAGGCGCGGGGATTTCCGGCTCTTTCCTGTGATCGTCCTGTGATCGTGTTGCCGCCACAAAGCGGTGAAACCATGAGGGAGGTCGAGCATTTGAAAGTCCGGCAATCCGACGGGGTCTGTTCTCCGGGCCAGTCTCACGGACCCGGGGTGCGCGGGTCAGTTTAACCCGGGCTGGCATCCGCATTACTTTCGTGCCAGGATGGATGCGCCATGATCTTTCGACTTCTTCTTCCTGCGCTCGCACTGCTGTGCTCCGGTGCCGCTGCCGCGGACTGGCCTGAAATTCTCGGACCAAAACGCCGCGGCGTCTCGCAGGAGACCGGCTGGAACATGGACTGGAATACGAAGGAGCCCGAGGAACTGTGGAAAGCGAAAGTTGGTCCGGGTGTCTGTTCATGCGCCGTGGTCGGCGGCAGGGTTTTCACCATGGGCAGCGATGGTGACAGGGAGTCGGTGATTTGTCTCGATGCCGCGACTGGCAAAGAGGTGTGGCGCAAGACTTACGGATGCGAGTTCGACGAACGTTCGTTCGGCACCGGCGGCCCTGCGGCGACGCCGGTGGTGGACGGCGACCGGGTTTATACGCTGAGCTTTCGCGGTCAGCTCCATTGCTGGAACGCGTCGGATGGCGCGAATGTGTGGGCGCTGCATCTGGAGACGGATTTCAAAGGCATCATGCCGCGCTGGGGATGGGCGGGAAACCCGCTCGTCGTCGGCAACATGCTCATCATCGAGCCCGGCGGGAACGGCAGCAGCCGCGCTGCCGTGGACAAACTCACCGGCAAAGTTTTCTGGCAAAGCGGCACCGATCCCGCGGCCTACGCCAGTCCTGTCATCTTCAGCGGCCCGGACATGCGCGGCGTGGCGCTGTTCAATTCCAGCGGTCTTGTCGGCATCAACCCGCGCGACGGCACGGAACTATTCCGCCACGAATGGAAGACCGAGTACGATGTCAATGCCGCCGCGCCCGTGCACAAAGACGGCAAATTCTTCCTCGGTGCCGGCTACGACCATGGCATCGCGCTGATTGATGTGAAGACGGGTCCGGTCTGGGAGGACAAAAAGATCATGCTCCATTTTCAGAGCCCGGTGCTCTTTGAGGATCACCTCTACCTGCTGAGTGGCGACAACAAAAACAAAGCGGCGATCCAGTGCCTCGAGTGGTCCACCGGCGCGGTGAAGTGGAGCCAGTCCGTGCCCGGTCAGCGAGGCAGCGTCATCATCGCCGGCGGCAAACTCATCACCCTCACCGATCAGGGCGAAGTCATTCTCACCGACGCCACTCCCGCCGGTTACAAGGAACTCGGTCGCATCCAGCCGCTCGGCAAGACGGCATGGCCCGTCCCCGCCTTCAGCGACAAACGGCTCTTCGTGAAAAACAACGCCGGGACCCTGGTGTGCCTCGATCTGAATCCGTGATGCCCCGCCCCGGGTGCGATGGGATCACGTTGATCTTGCACAAACGAAAGGGAGAGCCTCATTGAATCAGCGCCATGCAGCAACTTGACCAACTGCTTGCGAGGCTGATTCCCAGTCGCGTTCAAGACGACGCGAAAGCGGGCTGTCCCCCAAATCCCAACGGGATTTCGTCTCCATGGCCCGGGGTTGCCGACGCAGGAGGCTACCCCGGGTCTGCGGGAAAGAACCCTTCAACCCGGAACGGGTTGTATCCCCATCCGGCGCCAGCGCTCCCCGTCAGGAGGACAGAACCACGTTATGGTTCCCCACTGGTTGCCGAACTACCCGGGGCAGGCGCTCGTTCCTCGCGCCAACCCCGGGCTACGGAGACAGAATCCCTTTTGGGATTCGCCGGAGTCTAAGCCAAGAGGTCTGTCCACTTGCGAAGCCGAAGGAAACAGAAGCCAATCGCCGTTTGAGAGTTGCGGTGCCCACAGCAGTCCGGGGCCTGCAGCTTTCACGGATCAGGGAGGCGGTCGGGGCATTTCACTGTTACCGGAAGCAGGAGCGACTGGAACCGGATGCGGCGGCGCGAGTGGCAGAATCGGCACTTCGGGAGCAGCAACCACTTCAAGGCCAATGACTTCCTCAATTATTGGTGTGGCCTGTTGTTCTTCCCGCACAACCCGGGGAGGTGCCGGCGTTGCCCCAAGCTGTGCTGTCCCGGGCTTTCCGCCCTCCGAAAGCGCCAAGCGTGCGAGGCGTTACAGCCGGGGCCGCACCCCATGTCACTGGCGTTTCTCCATTTTGGCAGGCCTACGGCCGGACACAAGCCAGCCCGGGTCGCAGCGAGGAACGAGCGCAGGCCCGGGACAGGCGGGCAGAAATATCGTGCAAAGGCCCAACGGGCCGCGACAATCCGCCTCCATGCCTCAGTCCCATGCCCGCGTCATTCTCCACATGGTGTTCAGCACCAAACACCGGGTGCCATTCCTCCGCGATGCGGACCTTCGCACTCGCCTGTGGGCTTACATGGCCGGCGTTGCGCAGAACATGGGATGCGAACCCATCCTCATCAACGGCGTGGAGGATTACGTTCACATTCTCTGCAATCTCTCGCGGACGGTGACCATCGCCAGACTCGTCGAGGAATTGAAAACGGAGCCATCGAAGTGGGTCAAGAAACAGGGCCCGGCGCTGAAGGAATTTTACTGGCAGGGCGGATACAGTTCCTTTTCCGTGAGCCAGGCGAATCTGCCAAAGGCACGTCAATATGTCGCCGGGCAGGAGGAACGGCACCGTAAGGTCTCTTTTCAGGACGAGATCCGGGCGTTGTGCCGGGCCCACGGGATCGAAATCGATGAGAGGTATGCGTGGGATTGACGCCCGGGGATCCATTGGCCTTGTCGCGGCCCGTTGGGCCTTTCGCATCGTGTCTGACCGGATTCCCGGGCCTGCGCTCGTTCCTCGCTGCGACCCGGGCTGGCTTGTTTTTCCCCTTTGGGGAATCAGAGCCCTGCTGATCCTGGTCCATTCGGATCCATCTGCGGTTCTGTTATCCTTTTTCAGGTTCAGCGCTGGTTCAATGCCTCCTCCACCTGCTGCTCCCATGCGGCGCAATCCGGACTCGAGCGCCACTGGTGATAGGCGGGGCCGGGGCCGGTGCGCTGCGGATCGGCGCCCGGCGCGGCGGAGGGGTCGGAAGCGGCGAGGGCGGCGCGTTCTTCGGCGGTGAGGGTCAGGGCGGCGGCGACGGCGGCCCGGTCGGGGTTGGTTAGGGCGCTTACACGATCCTGCATGCCAAGGGCGGCGGCGGCGGAGTCCGCTTCCTCGGTGACGCCGCTGGC
Source organism: Verrucomicrobiota bacterium (assembly GCA_031414455.1). Taxonomy (GTDB): domain Bacteria; phylum Verrucomicrobiota; class Verrucomicrobiia; order Verrucomicrobiales; family V1-33; genus V1-33. The sequence continues at coordinate 1,170 of JANNVM010000896.1, read as the reverse complement.
CAGCCACTCGTCGTGCCCCCGGACCGGCGGGATGGTGTCCGCATATTCCCCGCGCAGCGCATAGACATTCGAACGACCCGTCCAGCGGAGGATCGGTTCCAGGGAGGCACCCTCGGCTGGTCCCACCGCGCGGGCCAGCGTGTCCGCTGCGAGGATGTTCCGGCGTGCGTCCACTTCGAGGGGGATGCCTGGATTCGGTGTCCCGAGCAAAAGCAGGGCGTGGTCGCACAGGGTGTTTCCCTGCAATTCGATGCGGACGGCAGCGGTGCCGCGGCGCCCTGCGATGGTGAGATTCCCCAGCAGCGTGCATCCCTCCAAACCCAGGTGAATGGCGGCGGTGGCCGAATCGGGTTCCGCTGCCCAATCGACGGCCGAACGCCCCGGCGTGTAGAACTCACAATGGAGGAAGCGCGCCGACGGCACGTTCGGGAGCCGGATGGCGCGGCCAATGCGGGCCGCATTGGATTCGGTCTCTGGCTGGATTTCGAAACGGCAGTGGGCCGCCCGAAGCGGAGCCTTCTCGACAACCAGCAGCATCGTGGAGGGAAACGGGCGCCGGCCTTCGTTGGTCACCTTGGGCGGCTCCCCGGCTGTCAGGGTCAATCCCTCCATGACCAGGGAGGCTTCGGCGAACAGGACCGGCTGCGGCCGCCGCTGCATCGTGCAGGTCAGAACCGGATCGAAGCCAGGACCCGCCCGGAGAATAAGCGGTTTGACGATCCGGGCCGTGACTTTCAGCGTCTGGATCCCATTGAACCGGCATTCGATCACTCCGCCCGCGGGCGCCGCCTGCACGGCCTCGGTCAGGGAGGCGAATGCGGATTCGCCTCCCGTGTCGCGATGCAGGACGACGAAGGGGTTGCCGGCTAACGCTCCCGGGTTATTTGCGGTGACGCCTGCCGGGCCCGGCGGAGCCGCATCGGTCGGCTGCTGCGGAGAAGGAGGTGCGATCAGAACCGCGATGACGATCACTGCGGCTGCGGCGGTGAGCAGAGCAATCCTGGCCGGCCACCTCAGCGCCGGACGCAACTCCGGGCGCGCCGGTGCAAACTCCGCATCCCCGCGGGAGCCGGTCGCCCCGCTTTTCCCGCGGGCGAGGTGCCGTTCCAGTTCAGCAGCCCCGGCAGCCGCGCTATCCGGCCGGCCCGCGGGATCCTTGGTCATGAGACG
>JANNVM010000895.1:0-3267 GCA_031414455.1 Verrucomicrobiota bacterium | reverse complement strand
ACCGCCCGCAGCTTCCAGCTCCACGGCCAAATACTTTCGCGGTGCCAGGTGAACTGGAACTCGTGCTCCAAAGTTTCTCCGTCGCCCGGCCGGATGGTGATCTGCTGAGTCACCGTCGCCGTGTCGCCGGCACCTGAAATTTCAGGGTCTGCTGCGTCCAGCGTGAGCCCGGGTTGGAGGAATCGGGCGGCGCGGACTCTCTCCGCAATATCTCCGGCGGTGAAATGCCACTGGTCGAGGTAATCGGCAGCGGCAAATTTCCTGGCAAAATCCCCCGGTGCTCCGTCGCGCGCCCATTCGACGAGCGCCTCCTGCCGTGCCTTGAGACGCTGACCGGGAGTCATCTCATAAATGCCAACGGCGAGCAGAATCACCCCGAGGCAAAGGATGGCGATCGACCGGGGGCTAACGAAAAGGCGGAGCGGCATGACAACAGCAAAGGGATCGGCCGGTGCAGCCGGCTCAATTCACCGGCACGCGGTCCACTTCGATCAGAGCGGCCTCGCTGTCCCGCAGCGAAAGGAGAGCCCCTCGAACGCTGATTTCGACAGGATCGCCGAGCGGGGCGCGGCGGACGAATTTCAGGCGCGTGCCGGGGAGCAGTCCCATCTCGCGCAGGCGCGTGAGGCTCGGCAGGCCCTCGGGGAGTTGCGCGATAATCGCCCATGCGCCGGGTTCGAGATCGGAAAGACGTGCGCGTTTCATGCCCGGTCAGTGCGCCGCGACCATAATGGACTGCGCCATGCTGCGGCTCAGACAAATCTTCGCGCCCTGCACCTGAGCGATGATCGATCCGCCGGAACATACGATCCGCACTTCCGCCTGTTCGCGGAATCCCATTTCCTGGAGTCGCTGACGGTCACCGGTTTCCCCGAGCACGTGTCGAACGATCATGCGCTCGCCCCGCTTCGCAGTGGGAAGCGGCTGGCAGATGCAGTCGTCATGATCGCAGGCAGGAGACATGGGAGATTTTCGGCGGAGCCGGATTTCTGAGACTACGTCTCAAAGAACGGTCATTTTTCAGCCGAATCAAGTTCCCGCAACCGGAGAAAGGGGCTCCGGGACCGCGGCTTTGTAAGCCGCCTCTCCTGTCGAGTTCCTCAGGATGGCGAGCGGCTTTCAAAGCCGCGGTCCCGGGGCTCAAGCTGTGAGTTCCTTGATGCGCAGATTGCGGAAGCGGTAGGTCTGGCCTTTCTCGCCGTGGTGCTGGATGCCGATGGGCCCGCCGGCGTCCTTGTCGTCCTCCACATCGGAAGTGACCACGCCGTTCACTTCGATTTTGATCTTCTTCCCGTGGCAGGTGATGCGGTACATATTCCACTCGTTACGTTTGAAGGCCTCGCCGGCGCGCTGACGGAAGGCGACGATACTGTCCTTGCAGGCTTTCTTCTCCTCCTCGGTGGCGTCTTTTTTCGCATCGTTCTTCGGGCTGATGAACCACGCGCGGCGACCTTCATCGTAGAGGCCGCCGGACCATTTGCGGTCCTTACTGCCGTCCACTTCCGCCTGGTAGCCGAAGACTTTGTTTTTCTCCACATGCGCCCGGAACATAAAGCCGCTGTTCGCCTGGCCTACCGGCAGCAGGATTTCGCCTTCGAAGATGAAATCGGTGAACACCTTCTCCGTCACGAGGAAGAACTTCCTGTCCGCAGTGAGCCGGATTTCGCCGTCCACGGCCTCGGCCTTGCCCCACTCGTAGGGATTCTTCCAGCCGGCGAGGGTCTTGCCATCAAAGAGGCCGGTGAATCCATCTTCGGCCGCGAAGACATTACGGAAGGGCGCGAGCGCCGCGGCAGCGACAGTGGTGGAAAGGAAGAGACGTTTGTTCATGGAGGCTTCTTCTCCATCCTCCGCAAGGGCCGCAAGAGGGGAGGCGCAGCGCGAGTGGGGGGACGCAGGGTGCGGATTCTCAGTGCTCAGTGCCCGGCGCGGAGAACCGAGAACCGAGAACCGAGAACCGAGAACCCTCACACAACTCAACTGGACGCCAGGATCGCGGCACTAAACCGCCGCAGCCCCTCCTCAAGTGTGGAACGCGGGCAGCCGAAGTTCAGCCGCACAAATCCCGGAGCACCGAAATCCGCGCCGTTGCTCAGCGCGAGACCGTGCGACTCGAAGTGCGCCACCGGCTGCGGCAGGTTGAGCGCGCGCACGTCGAGCCACGCAAGATAGGTCGCCTCGATGTGGGGCATTTTCACGGCCGGCGAGTGTTCCGCTAGGAATGCGGCGATGTAGTCGCGATTGCCCCGCAGATAACGGCAGAGCGACTGCCGCCAGTCCTCACATTCGGAAAATGCCGCCTGAGTGGCATGGAACGACAGCGGGCTGATCTCCGCGACATAGGTATTCTTTGTCAGGACAAAACGGCGGCGCAGGGTTTCGTTCGGGATGATGGCGAAACACAGCCCGAGCCCGGGAATGTTGTAGGTCTTGCTCGCCGCCATCAACGTTATGGTCCGGCTGCGGATGTCGCCGTCCAGTTTCAGTGCCGGCGTATGCGGCGCGATTTCCGGCTCCAGCAGCAGGTCGCAGTGAATTTCGTCCGACACCAGCAACAAGTCGTGCCGGACACAAAAACCCGCCAGTTCGTCCAGTTCCGCGCGCGTCCAGACGCGGCCCACGGGATTGTGAGGACTGCACAGCATCACCAGCCTCGTGCGCGGCGTCACCGCCTTTTCCATGGCCGCAAAATCGAACGTGTACCGCCCGCCCTCCTCCGCCAGCGGGATGGTGATGAGTTGCCGGCCCGCGTCTTTGTGGACTTTGAGGAACGGCGGATACACCGGCGTGAAGGTCATGATTTCATCGCCCGTCTCGCCGGCCAGACACGCGCACATTGCCAGCCCGACGACCATGCCCGGCATCCACACAATCCACGAGGGATCAATGGTCACGCCATGCACGCGTTGCAGATGTCCACACACCGCGTCCGCCACACCTTCGTGTGCCGTGCTGTAACCGAAGACCCCGTGATCCACCCGACGGTGCAACGCCGCGATGATAGGCTCCGGCGACTTGAAATCCATATCCGCCACCCACATCGGCAATACATCCCGCCCGGCATAGCGGGACCATTTGAGACTGCCGGTGCCGGCGCGGTCCACGGGAGTGTCGAAGAAAGAGAAATCGTCGGGCATGGGGAATAGAGAGAGTAAACGCCCCATCCTAAGCCGCCGCCGCCGGAATCAATCGCCAGTGCGGGGGTTATGCGCAGAGTTTGCACGGGGGTGAACCGTTAGTAATGCAGCGAATTGTAAAGAGAGCCGG
>JANNVM010000894.1:0-2973 GCA_031414455.1 Verrucomicrobiota bacterium | reverse complement strand
GCCAGACTGGCGGCGGAGACATGAAGGCTAGCCGTAACTATCGCTGTGGCTCCCGGAGCCAGGGTTCCGCTGGTGTGGGAAAGACTCAACCAGGGCTGACTGGCTGCCGCCGTCCAGTTGAGAGACGCCGCGCCGGTATTGCGGAGTGTCCATGCTTTCGTGCCCGTTGCCGGGCCACCCACGGTAATCACCGGCTCCCACGTGCCGCCGGGAGTCACCGTTAGTGTGTCGGGAATATCGAAGTTTTCTACCACTCCTGTGGTCGTGCCGCTGTGGGGAGAAGTCGCTCCGCCGCCCATGCCGCGTTTGGCGAATCCCGCCCACAATTCCGCCGCGTTGGCTCCTGCGCTATTAACGAGGTCGGCCTGAATGATGGCGTCGCGTGCGTGGAGGAAATTCGGATTCGATGGCGCGAGCTTCATGCCGTCGGTGGTCAGCTGGAGCATCAACTCATTGCCCGCGGCGGCTCCGTGTTTGGCGATCAGATTCGCCCGCGCCTCCCAGAGCGCGATGCACCAGACCTCACCTTGATTATGTACTTCCTCCGCCGGCCCTCCGCCCAGCGGACTGAGCGGCACGCCGGCGTGAGTGGAGGCTTGGCCAGGATCAATGTCTTTAAAAGTGAGCGGATTCTTGAGCAGATCCGTGCTGTAAGGGTAGCGCCGGATGCCGTAGTAATAGTTCGACGCGAATCCACCCGAAATCAGATAGCCGGAGTAAGCGCCCTTGGCATAGTTGCCATGCGGATTGTCGCCGGCCTCGCTGAGGAGGCTCAGGGCATAAAAGTCCGACCAGCCTTCGCCCATGCCGCGGGATTGCAGCGCGCTCATGCCGATACCGCCGCCCACGAGCCGGTTGCTCAGGCCGTGGGTATACTCATGCAGCATGATCTCGGCATCGAAGGCGCTGTCGCGGTCCGGAGAGGGGCCGGTAAAGACAAACATTTCCATCCAGCCGGGCTGGCCATCCGGAAGCGTGGTAAAGTAAGCGTTGTTGGTCGCAGCGCCATCCTGCGTCTGGGCCAGCACCGCATCATTGCCGAAGCCGCCGCGACCAAAATTGTTCATCTGGAAATTGCCCGCCGCCTCGGTGAAACCGAGTTGGTAGAGCCGGTCGTGAGCGAAGTTATTCCAGTAAAACATGTTCACCACTGCGGCGGCGCGGTTCGCGGACGGCGGCTGCGTGAGATTGAGCGGCGGATCAAAGACCCGCGCCGGCGCCCCCTGCGGGCGCGGCGTATCGGCCACGTCATCCGCGTTGAGATCAAGGTGTGCGTCCACGTTGTTGCCGCGGGTTTCGTTTCCCCCGTCGCTGATCCAGCCGAGCGGGGAGGCGGTCGCATTCAGCGCGTCAAGTGTCACCAGTTGCCGCGCCGTTTCCGCCGGCTGCGCGCCGAGTGGTGTGGCGTGGCCGGGCGAAAGCGGGGTGGGGCTGTCGCCCGTGAACACGCGGTAGGAAGCCGGACTGAGGGATTCTGTCAGGCATTGCCGGCGATGTACTTCGCCGTTCCCGGCATCCACCAGGGTGCGGTAGGTTTTTCCATCCCGGGCGCGTGCGGCCACCACTTCCCAGCAGAGCCGCACGTTGTCGCGCTCCAGCGGCAGCCAAACATATTCCGCCGTCACGCGGCGCAGCACCGGGCGGGCCGCGAAGGATTGTTTGTGTGAATTCCCCTCTGCCTCACCCATCGAAACCACATCCGACTCCGCGATTTGATCCCCCAACGAAAGAGCCATTGCACGGATCGCAGCGCGTGCGCTCACTGGCGGCTGCGCGGGTATTTTCGCAGAGCCCGGATTACCGCGCTCCGCCGCTCCACGCAAATCTGGCAGAAACCGGCTGGCGACATTCACGAGTTCCCCTCTGCGGGTCACGTTCGATTGAAGAGTGGACTCGAAGACCTTCACATTATCAAGATGCTGTTCCCACACCATGGTGCGCATACCGTTGTGCTCCGTGACACAGTCCCGGCGCACGGCTGCATCGTCTAGCAAGGCGCCGTCATGCCCAAACAGCGCCGCATTTTCATTCAGGAAAGCTTCGGTGATCCGGCGGACGTCGCCATCGCCTGCCGGCCCTGTCAGAAACGACCGCGTGGAGGCGATGAATTGCGGTGCGTCCAGCGTCACGTCGAAGTCCACCTTTACGCCCTCCACCTTGTTCCCCAGCCGCGCGGCGGCTTCCCGCCGTTGCAGGGCAGAGCTACTGCTGTCCTGGTGGTTTCGTCGCATCGGATCGGAATGCCGCTGAAGGTCACCTGATGGAGGCGCGGAATTACACGGGAAACTCTGAGCCTCATCCTGCGGACGGGTTTTCTCCCGGTTCCGGACATTCAACAGAACTGCGGCCAGTAGTATCACCGGAAGCTGCGACTTAAGTGTGCGGAGGACTTTCATGGTGAGAGGGGACCGTAACCAGGCCCGGGCGGGTTTAACAGAATTCTGGCAACGGGTCAATAACTACCCTCCCCCCTCCCCTCCCCCCTCTTCGTGGGCAACGGCACCTGACGCCAGAGTGCCTTGCCGGACTGCTCACGCGAACAGGTCGAGCAATTCCGCCGGGTGATCCACCACGACCTCCGCGCCGTGCCGCCGCAATTCCTCCACCGGCCGGAAGCCCCATGACACGCCAATGGCTCTCATGCCCGCGGCGGTCGCGGTGTCCATGTCCGTCTTCGTATCGCCGATGAAAATCACTTCGCCCGGATCGAGTTGGAAGGCGTGCGCGATCTCCAGCGCGCCGGCGGGATCAGGCTTGCGCGGCACGCTGTCGCGCTGGCCGAGGACGATCTCGAAGGCATGGTCCGGCAAATGATGGGCCATGCAGAGATCCGTGAATTTCTGCGGCTTGTTGGAGAGCACGGCGAGTTTCACCTGCCGGGACAACAATGCATCGAGCGACTCCGGGATGCCGTCGTAGGGCTTCGTCTTGTTATTCCACCGCCGCCCGTAAGCGGCCCGATACAGCGCGAGG
>JANNVM010000893.1:0-9809 GCA_031414455.1 Verrucomicrobiota bacterium | reverse complement strand
GAGCGGGTGGACCGGTAGAAGGCGTTTGACCATCCGCGCCGCCAGCGTCCGTTGGCATCTCTATGGCTGCCCCCAATTCCCAGGCCCGCATGAACCGCTGGGTCGCCCTCATCGGCGTCACCGCGGTCACCGTCTATCTCTCATGGAAAGTGCTGGAGCCGTTTGTGGAGGTGCTCATTCTCGGCATCGCGCTCACCGTTATCTTTCAGCCCGTACACCGGCGCTTTGTGAAATGGACCGGCGGCAACCGCATGGCCGCCGCACTCTCCACGGTCTTCACCATGCTCGTGCTCATCATCCCTTTCACGTTTGTCTGCATCACCGTGGTGAATGAAGTCCCCTCAGCGCTCGAAGCTCTCACCGGCGGTTTCGAGAGTGTACGCAAGTCATGGGACGCTTCCGTCGAGAGCGGCAGTTGGCTGGCAACATGGAGAGAGAACTGGAAACTGGACGACTATTTGTCCCCGGAGAAAGTGAAGGAGTTCACGAGGGATATTCCAAAACTCGTCGCCACCAATGCCTTTCCGGTCGTCAGCGGCGTGCTCGGATTCCTCCTCGGCTTCGTCTTCCTCATCTTCGTTCTCTTCTTCCTTTTCCGGGACGGTCATAAACTCGGCACCCGGCTAGTGGATTTCCTGCCCATGCCCCGGGAGCAGGCCATGGGACTCATCAAACGCACCGAGGAAGTCCTCGGCGGCTGCGTCTATGGCGTGCTTATGGTCGCCGCGGTGCAGGGCACGCTCGGCGGCATCACCTTCTGGGCACTCGGTCTGCCGTCGCCAGTGACGTGGGGCCTTGTGATGACGCTTTTCTGCACGCTGCCCATCGTCGGCGCATGGGTCGTCTGGGTGCCCGCCGCAGCCGGTCTCGCCATCAACGAACACTATACCAAAGCCATCATCCTCGCCCTCGTCGGCCAGTTTGTGATCAGCAGCATTGATGGCTTCCTCCGTCCCATCCTCGTCGGTCAGCGCGCCAAACTCCACGAACTCGTCATCTTCTTCTCCGTCCTCGGCGGTCTCAAATACTTCGGACTCCTCGGCATCCTCCTCGGCCCCATCGTCATGTCGCTCGCATGGGGTCTGACCAGTGTGCTCTGGCAGGTGCAAGCCGGCCCGAAACCGTCCGGGTCCGATCCGGTTATCTGAGGCAGAACACAAACTCGCCTTCCTCGTAGAGCGGAGGCATCAGGCCGCGGCGATGATTCGCTGGATGCTGGAGCGGTCTCCTGTCGTAAAGGTCCCGTTCGCGGCTTCGGTGAGTTTTTCCACGATGCACGGAGGTGTATCCGATTCCTCGGACATCCATCGTAATAGAGCCTGGCGAGCAACTTCATCCGAGTCTTTATAGCCCAGGGCGAGCTGTCGCTGAATGAAAGCCTCGATGGGTGGGGTGAGCGTAAGGGTCATGGCCTGCTGCGGTTGAGTTGCTGATACACTTTTGCTGATGGGAGTGCCTGCCGCCAGCGAAAACTCCACTCAGTTCCCAGTCTCCGTGGCGTGATGCGGCGGCACTTTTGTTTGCCCGCGCGCGAAATGGCTCTACGGATGGAGGCCCAGCCTCTTCCCGCAATGAACCGCCGCCAACTTCTTTCCTCCGCTGCCGGACTCGGTGCGGTCGCTCTTCCCGTAAACACAGCCGCCGCCGCTGAAGACTATTACGTCGTCAAAAAGGACGCGCGTATCAAGCAGTCCGTCATTCACTGGTGCTTCAATCCCATGACGGTGGAGGAACTGGCCATCGGGGCCGCGAAGATGGGGCTGTTCTCAGTGGAACTGGTGGGGCCGGAGCACTGGCCGGTGTTGAAAAAGCACGGCCTGACCTGCGCCATCGCGGGCAGTCATGGATTCGCCAAAGGATTCGCCCACACGGAGGAACACGACGAATGCGTCGCGGCGCTGAGGAAGAGCATTGATGCCTGTGTAGCGTTCGGGGTGGAAAGTGTGATCACGTTTTCCGGATTCACCCGCGGCATGGCGCATGACGAAGCGCGGAAGAATATGATCGAGGGGCTCAAGAAGATCGTGCCGTATGCCGAGGAAAAGAAAGTCACGCTCTGCCTGGAGATGTTGAACAGCCGGGTGAACGAAAACATGAAGGGCCACCCTGACTACTGGTGCGACCACATTGACTACGCGCTGGATATCTGCCGCGCTATTGGCAGCGAACGCATGAAGATGCTCTTCGACATCTATCATGTGCAGATCATGGACGGTGATGTCATCCGCCGCTACAAAGAGTGCGCGCCGTTCGTGGGCCACATCCACACAGCGGGGAATCCGGGGCGTCAGGAACTTGATGACGACCAGGAGATTCACTATCCGGGCATCATGCGCGCCATCGCCGCGAGCGGTTACAAGGGCTACGTGGGCCAGGAGTTCATCCCGAAAGCTGCGGACAAACTCGCGTCGCTCAATGCAGCGGTGAAGCTGTGCGACGTGTGATTTCCAATGGGGGCTTCCGCTCAAGCGGCAATCGTAGTGCGGTCATGCCTTTAGGCTGGCCGTGTCTGTCTCCAATCTAAGATGGCGAAGGCGAAGGCAAACACGGGCAGGCTGTCGCCATGCCCGCGCTACGTTAGGCCGGGCGCGCACCCTCACTGGTATTCAATTCCCGCGGACGGGTGCCGACCCCGGACACTCCGCTCACTTCCGTGCCTTGTCCCCCCGCAGCGCGGCGATGACCTTTGTTTTGTCGAACTTCAGCAGAGCCTTCACATCAAGCACGAGTCCGGGGAAGAGTTTGCTGGAGAGGCGGCCGGCGTGTTCCTTTTGCTCCACATATTCCTGATCGGTGAGGTGGAACCAGCGGACGCGTTTTTCGAGAGTGAGCCAGACGAGGTATTCACCGATGCCGTTGCGGCGATAGGCGCGGAATTTGTCGTGAAGGTCAACGGAGGCGCTGCTGGCGGCGATTTCGCAGACGAGTTCCGGTGCACCGCAGAGATAGCCTTTGTCATTGAGCGAAACCTTGCCGCCCGGGCGCGGGGCTGTGCAGAGAATGGCATCGGGCTGCGGGGCGTTGTCGGCATCCAGAAGCAGGGTGGCATTGGGAAGCATTTCGAGCCTGGAATGATTGAGGGAATAGGTGCCAAGCCAGCTCAGAATTAGACCATGCGGCTCCGCGTGACTGCGTGCCCTCACTGGAGTCGGCATGTGAACGATTCCTTCAATGAGTTGAGCCTTCTTGAGTTCGGGTTCGGCCTCGTAGCGGCGGAGGAACTCCACTGAAGTCAGCCAATCACCATTTTCGAGGAACCACGGACGGCGGACAGTCACGGGCGGCCTCACGGCGCTGCGGCGTGCCACCGGCATCGGCATGTGTTTCGTCGGCATGTGCGGAAGCTATGCACGGCGCATGGAATGGCAAAGGAAACGTCCGCTCATCCCTGCTCGTCCTGGAGCCGTCGCACGAGTTCCTTCAGCCCGGTGGCACCGAAGACGCGGAGGAAAACCACATCATCCTGCGCGCCGGCGGCGGAGGAGAAGGCGATGCTGCCGATGCCGAGGAGTCCGTTGAGGCCGGTGCGGGTGACGTTGATGGCGCGGATGTCGGCGACGCGAAGTTCGCGGCTGCTGCGCGAGAGCAGACCCTCGATCACCTCGACGCGGGTGCTGGTGATGAGATAGAGGGTGCGGAGCCGGTGGAGCACGGCGCGCAGGAGAATGAGCGGGCCGATGACGAGTCCGGCGGCGAGCAGGCCTGGCATTTTCGTGCGGAGTTCGTACCCGGCGATGATCACGGCCGCGGCGAAGAGTACGCTGCGCCAATAGGTGAGCACGCAGGGGCTGCCGCGGTAGAGCAGTCGAGTCCGCGGCTTGTCAGGAGCGGCGGCTGACTTTTCGGCGCCGTCAGGAAACGGCGCGGGCTGCCAGGGCACGGGATCGGGCGAAGGGTCCGGTGCCGGATTGATGACATGAAACATCGTGCCCGCGGGACAGATGCGGCCGCTTCCTTCATGCAGGCACTGTTCGTAAGGCTGCATCGCGCCGCTTTCGAGAAGGTCGAGCACCTCCTCTTCAGCATAGGGCCCGGCGCGGGTGCTGTCGGGATTCAGAATGTAATAGACGTTGCTCACGGGGCAGGGGACTCGTCATCCGGCACGGGTGGCAGCAGGTCTTCCCGCATGAGGAACGTCTTCAAATTGAGCGCTCCGAGTTCCGCCGGGCTCATGCGCAGGATGAGGGTGAGGAAAGGTGTGAGCCTGTCCACCTCCGCGAGTGTGGTATGCACGAGGCTGGCGATGATATTGCCGTCTGCACTGCCAGCGGGGAAGATGTTGGTGGCGCGGAAGAGTACGGTGCCGGTGTCGTGGTCGAGTTCGAAATTGCCGATCGTGAGTTCCTTGTTGGTGCGCATGAGCATCTCGCCCACCGTGCCGCTGCGACTGTCGGGAACTTTGTGAGCGAGAGTGCCGATGACACTCATCGCATTCAACTGCGCGAAGATTTGCGCATGGACGCGGGTGCGGGTGTGATAGACTTCAAAGTCCGCCTCCAGCACTTCGCGGCCCTCGACGCGGCGGAATTTCCAGCCCATGCGGGTAAAGGTTTCCTGCACGGCGGCGAGCAGCGGGGAGTCGGTGGCGGAACGGAGTGAGGCGGGCATGTGGCCGGGATCGTAGGCGGACTGTGGCGGCGGGCAATTGGTTCTCGCGACGGCGGAAAGTGATCAGTAATCAGTGATCGGTAATCAGTAATCGGATCCCGGAGCTGGCCACTGATTACTGATTACTGATTACTGATTACTTATTACTCCCCACCCGCCCTCTCCCTCATTGACTCCCCCGGTCCCCCGCGCCACTGCCCCCCATGTCCCGATTCCGCCCGTGCATTGATCTTCACGACGGCTGCGTGAAGCAAATCGTCGGCGGCACGCTCACGGATGACGGGGCGGCGCTGCAGACGAACTTTGTCAGTGCGCAGCCGGCGGAGTATTACGCCGGGCTTTATCGCGATGATGGACTGACGGGCGGCCACGTCATCATGCTCGGGCCGGGCAATGAGGCCGCGGCGCGCGCCGCTCTCGCGGCATGGCCTGGCGGTTTGCAAATTGGCGGCGGGATCCATGCGGAGAATGCGGGCACGTGGCTGGAGGCCGGTGCATCGCACGTCATTGTGACGTCGTGGCTGTTCGATGCGGACGGCCGCTTTTTGCCGAACCGGCTGGAGGCCATGATTCGCGCGGCGGGCCGCGAACGGCTGGTGATTGACCTCTCCTGCCGTCGCGATCCATGCGGCGGATGGACCGTCTGCATGAACCGCTGGCAAACCCGCACCACTCTACAGGTCACCCCGGCGCTGCTGGATGCTCTCGCGGAACACTGCGCCGAGTTCCTCATCCACGCCGCCGATGTCGAAGGCCAGTGCCGCGGCATGGACGAGGATCTGCTGCAACTGCTCGGTGAGTGGGCGGAGATTCCCGTCACCTACGCCGGCGGAGCGCGAAGCCTCGATGATCTACAACTCGCGCACACGCTCAGTGGTGGAAAAGTGGACGTCACCATCGGTAGTGCCCTGGATATTTTCGGCGGCTCCGGCGTGGGCTACGCAGACTGCGTGGAATGGAACCGCCGTCATTGCGGCATCTGAAACGTCTCGCCAATCCTGGCTGGACGGTGTCAAAGCTGGGCCAAGGGAGCACGGCGGATTTTTGCACGGAAGAAAGTAGTTCAGGGCTTCAGCCCGTGGCCGGCGCTCACGATTTCAGAGTCGGCGAACCTGTTCGGACTAAAGTCCAAAACTACCTTCGTCAGCCATTGCTCTGCAAACAGCCGTGCAAAAATCCGCCGTGGCCACCGGAGTTTAATTGTCAATAAATAATTGACGCTGCGGGCTTCATTTCATATTTAATGACTTATTCTGCACCGAATTCCCGTGCCTTGGCGGCTAACTCATTCAATATCAACTCCGTATCCCTCTCTTGCACGACATGAAGCCATCTCTCGCTTTTGCCGCATTGGTATTCGCCGCTGTTGCCCAGGACACTCAGGCGGCCTCGCTCAGTATTGATTTCGGGCCGGCCACCCAGACGGTTGACCCGGCGTTCGTCGGATTCAGCCTCCCTAACGCAACGCTTCCTCCGGTTACCGCTCAGAACTTTGCGGCCTTCTCGACGACTGTCGGATTGCGGATGGTAGCGGCCAATCTTCCGGACACGCCAGCGGATTTCCGCACCGTGGCCCGCAATGGGTCGGCTGCCAGTCAATTGAATGACTGGATCGGTGTTGATACCCGGAATGCCGGAGTTGATGTCACTCTGACAATTATTTTTTCCGGTCTGCCCGCCGGTAATTATTCGTGGACTTCGTCACACCACGACGGTGGCGCAGGGGCGACCAATGGCAATCTGCTCGGTTCCGCAGACTATATCATGCTGGATGCCACAGGGAGCAGTGGACTCGTAGCGAACGGAATCACATTTACCTCCCAGAATCTTGGACAGATTCCGTCGGTATTTACGCGGCAATTCACCAGCAATGGTGTGGGCGACGTTTCTCTGTCGCTCATTATGGACAATGGACAGGGTGGGGGCGCCACACCTGCCAACGCGCTCTTTGCCTTCGTAAACAGTGTGATCATCACCGAAATGGTTCCTGAGCCTTCCGGCGCGCTGCTCTGCCTGTTGGCGGGCACTGCCTTGATGCGCCGCCGCCGCTGATTGATCTGGAACGACCGGCGAATCAGTTAGGAATACCTGGTGACCGGGAAACAGGGGGGCGGCGAAAGTCAACGAACTCATCCCCGCAGAGGGCTTCCCTGCCGGCGGCGGCACTTTCACTGCGCAGCCAGTCTTTGGCGGGCCGCCTGGCAAAGAATCCCTGCGCGAGATCCCCGGCATTGGGACGGGGAGTAGAAGCTGTGGTTGACTCCCGGCCTTCCTGCAATCAGTTTGCAAAACAAAACGAGTCTGACGGATGCGGCGAAGGAACCTCGCGGCGACACCGGACAGCTTGTTTTCTCCATCCCATGCGCGGCTTTCCCCTTCTAAATCTCCTGCTCGCTCTGTTTCTGAGCGGCGTGGTGCTGCTGCCGCTGGTGTTTCGGGCCACGCGCGTGGTGCCGGCGGCGGTGGTGGAATCGGCGCGGCCGGCGGCGCCGGCGGCGGACGGCATCGCTTCGCATGTCAGCCTGCAATTTGTTCATGCCCCGGTGTCGGTGCGGCTGGGGAATGGCGGTGTCGTTCTCAAAGAATGGCCTGACGCCGGCGGGGCTCTCCTCCTGGAGGATACCATGAAGCTTCCGATCAATGAGCACCGCAGCGAATTCACCGTGGAGATAACATGGCCGGCGGGTACACCGAAGACGAATGTCGTGATCACGCTGGAGCCCGATGGCCTTGCGGCGCGCCAGGCCGTCGTATGGAGCAGCGGTGATACCGCCGATGAACTGGTTGCTCTAACATGGGAGGGCGCGCCATGAGTGAGCACTGCGAGCACTGCGCACATCATCATGAGTTGCAGATCTCCGGCCTCACGGTTCGCTACCGGGCGCACACGGCGCTGGAAGATGCGGCGCTGGCGACTTCCTGCGGCAACTGCGTGGCGCTCATCGGCCCCAACGGCGCGGGCAAGAGCACGCTGCTCAAAGCCATTGCCGGACTCATCCCGCGCGCCGCCGGCACGATCACCTGGCGCGGCACCCCCGTTCATAAGTGGCATCGCGAATTCGCCTATCTCCCGCAGCGGGAGGAAGTGGACTGGAGCTTTCCCGTCACGGTGCGCGGGCTCGTTGAGATGGGCCGCTACAGTCAGCTCGGCTGGTGGCGGCGCTGGCGTCCGGTGGACAGCCGGCGCGTGGAGGAAGCGATGGCGCTCCTCCGCCTTGAGGGTTTGGAGAAGCGGCAGATTTCCGAATTGTCAGGCGGCCAGCAGCAGCGCGCCTTTATCGCCCGCGCCATCGCTTCGGAAGCGCACGTGCTGCTGCTCGACGAGCCTTTCACCGGCCTCGACCGTCCGGCGCGGGAGAGTCTCAGCGCGCTGCTGCGCCGCCTCGCCGCCGAAGGCCGGCTCGTGATTGCCTCGCACCATGACCTGAACACGGTATGCGAACTTTTCGACCAGGTACTCATTCTCAACCGCAAGCCGGTGGCCTTCGGCAGCGTGACCGAGGCCTACACCCCGGCCCATCTCGATACCGCCTTCGGTCGCTCCCTCTGAGTAATTTTTCATTCTGCATTTTTCATTTCTCCGTGCCCCCCTGGTTCACAGACCTCACTACTTCGCCCTGGCTGCAGCGTTCGCTCCTGGTGGCGCTCATCATTGGTTTCACGAACGGCTGCTTCAGTGCCTACGTGGTGTTAAAGCGCGGGGCGCTGGTGGCGGGATCACTCTCCCACGCGCTGCTGCCGGGCATTGTCCTCGGCGTGCTGGTGGCGGGACGGCTGACCGGCTGGAGTTCGTTTCTCGGTGCGCTGTTTGCCGCGCTCATCGTGGTCCTCGCATCCGTCACGGTGTCGCGGGTGTCGCGGCTGGATCAGGGAACGTCGCTCGGTGTCATCCTGACCGTCGCGTTTGCGGCCGGGCTCATTCTGTTCAATTACATTCCCGGTGAAGTGAAATCGCAGGTGAAGCTTGAGGACTATCTCTTTGGCGATCTGCTCATGCTCGACAGTACGGATGTGTGGGGTGCCTTTGGCGTGAGTGTGCTGACGCTAACGGTATGCGTCGCTCTCCAGCGCACCCTGCTCGTGACGCTCTTTGAACCTTCGGTGGCCGCCGCCCAGGGCGTGCCGGTGCGGGCGGTGCAGTATCTCATCATGACGCTGCTGGTGCTGGTCATGGTCAGCGCACTGAAAGCTGTGGGCTGTATGTTATCGCTCGGACTGGTGGTCGCTCCAGGCGCGACCATTTTTCTCCTGACCAACAGCACCCGGGCGATGTTCTGGGGCGGTGGCGTGCTTGGCGCCATCAGCGCAGTAGCCGGTATGATCATGGCCCAGGTCTTCACCATCACCGCCGGTGCCGCCATCACCGCGGTGCTCGGCGCAGTGTTTCTCCTCGCGCTTGTGTTCAGTCCGAAATCCGGACTCATTTCCCGACGGGACCGGGCTGCCGGTTAGAGCAGTTGCCCAAAATCATTTCCGGCAGCGAACCCCGGAGGGGGATTGGCGCTTCCTTCCCGCTCCCGCCCGCGGGCAACGTGGACTTCATCACCTGCATGACGGTCTCTCACTAAACAACATAAACAACAGGCCACACCAGTAATTGAGAAAGATGCTGGTTCTGAACTGGTTGTGGGGCGGGGCCTAGGAGTTTGATCGCCATTCGCTGGGGCACCGCCGGGGGCGGTTGCTTTGCGGGATGGGTCTCGCCGCGCGGATGCTGTCTGCTCGCAACGCGGCCCCGCGCGGCCCGGCACTAAGACAGGTTTCGCCGACCGCCCGGCGACGCCCCTTCTTAATGTCCTCCAGAGAAACGGAGCCAGCCCACTGCTGGCGTCCTGCGGTGGAGTTGCCCTCGCCGTTATCGAATGGCTGGCCGCAGCGGATGGCGGCGGCGGGTCCGGGGCTGTTTTCGATGAAAGCGGATGAGCATTCTCATGGTACGGAAGTTCCCGGAGAGGCGGGCGGCGACTGGGAGTGGCGAGTGGCAGCCGCCATGTTCACACTCCGCCGGCAGGCGCATTCTCTCCTTCGAAACGCCGGCGATCCAAAATGTCCCTGCGGGATCGGTGATAAATGGCGGTCACAGCCCGCCAGTCGTAGCGCGGCCATGCCTTTGAGGCTGGCCGTTGTTGTTTCTGGCTCGTGGGGAGACGAACGCAGGCCCTGACGTAGATCTCTTTGGGGTCACGCACCCCGGAGATGTG
>JANNVM010000892.1:0-4348 GCA_031414455.1 Verrucomicrobiota bacterium | reverse complement strand
AAGGCATGGCAGCGGAACAAACTGGCGTTCTCGGCCGCCGCCGCCGTGGTGCTCGCCCTGATCGCAGGCGTCAGCGTCAGCACCTGGCAGATGATTCGTGCCACCCGGGCGGAGCGGGAACAGAGCCGGCTTCGGGAGCGGGCCGAGACTGAGCAGCGCCAGGCGCAGGAAGCGCAGGCCAGCGAAGCGCTGCTGCGTCAGCAGGCCCAAGCCCAGGAGTCGGTGGCGAGGCGCATGGCCTACACTTCGGACATGAATCTGGCGCAACAGGCGCTCCAACAGAACAACCTGGGCCGAGCTGTCGGGATCCTGAACCGCCATCGGCCCGGGCCCGGCGAAAGCGACCTGCGGGGCTGGGAGTGGCGATACTTGTGGCGGTTGTGCCGGAGTGATGACCGGTTCACGTTGCCCCAGAAGTCGAACCGGATTTATGGCGTGTCCTTCTCGCACGATGGCCAGTTGCTCGCGGTCCAGGACACCACTAGCGAGGTCTCCGTTTGGGATCTGACTTCGCGAAAGCCCATCATGAACCGTCTAACGGGCGTGGAAAAACAACGGATCGCCTTCTCTCCCGTGACCCGCCAATTGGCCTTTTCTGAGAAGGTCTCCGACAATCAGTGGAAAGTGATCCTGTGGGATCTGGAAAAGAGTGAAGCGGTCAGACAATGGTTGATCCCCCAGGCGGCCAGGGAATTGGTGTTCGCGCGGGATGGAACCAGCCTCGGTGCGCTGACTGAAAGCGAATGGGCCGGACACGTCTTCCTTTGGGATATCGCTTCAGGCCGTGTGCGCCTGGAGGCACGGACGGCACGCGACAGCAAAGGGGAGGGGAACGTCCTGGCGATAGCGGACCACGGTCAGACCCTTGCCGTGGGCAGTCCGGGCGGTCGAGTCACTCTGATTGATGCCGGGACCGCGCGGGAGCAGATCTTGCCTGTCACGGATGAGCACACGATGGCTTTGGCGATCTTGAACGGGGGTACGATGCTCGCCTCTGCCGGCGGCTTCACCGATCCGGTGATCAAACTGTGGAATGTTGCCAGCGGCGAGGAGGTGGGCCATTTGAAAGGTCACCGCAGTTATATCAACGCGATGGCCATGTCTCCGGACGGGCGACTGTTGGCTTCGGGGAGCGGTGATCAGACCATTCGGATTTGGGACTGGAAAGAACGGAGGTTGATCCGGACCTTGCGCGGCCATTCCTCCCAGGTCCTGGACGTGGCTTTTTCACCCGACGGCCAAACCCTCGCCAGCGGTTCCCGGGACGGATGGGTGAACCTGTGGAACCTTTCGGAGAGCGCTCACGAACGGGAGGTAGACGTCCTGCCTGACGTATCAGGCAGTTGGTCCTTTTCGCCAGACGGCGAGTGGATCGTCGCTGTGGTCAACGGGGCTGTTCGTTGCTGGGCGACCGCGGACCTTCGGGAGAGTGGGAGGTTTGGGACCTTGGAAAACAACAAGACCTCGATTGCCTTTTCGGGCGATGGAGCGTTGCTCGCGGTGGGAAGCAAAACCGGACAGGTCCTGTTGATCAACCCCCTGACCGGCGCTGAGGCCCACAGGTTCAACCCGGGTTCGGCGGGCGTGAAGGTGCTCGGCTTCGGCGCGGAGGATCACTCCCTCCTGGTAATGGATGGGAATGGAGTGCTGAGCGGGTGGGGCCTTCGTTCCCGGCAGCGCACGCATCAGTGGACGTTCCCGGAATATCCCGGGCCCATTGCCTTGGCCAGGTCAGGGGATATTCTGGTCAGCCGCGCCGGCGGACGGGTGGCGGTGAGGCGCACAGCTGACGGGCAGGAGCTTTGGCAGTCCCATTTGGAGGGATTCAACCGCGCTGAATCTTCTCACGATGGCAAGGTCGTCGCCGTGCCCAGCGGTGACGGCTTCACGATGCTGTTCGACGCCCGCACCGGGGCTCAGACAGCAAGGCTCGCCGGTTCCCTTTTGGGAAATCATTCCGTGGGCTTTTCCCCCGACGGTCAACGCCTCGCCATCGGCGGCGACGGATTGGAGGCGGTCAAAGTGTGGGACCCGGGCTTGCGACAGGAACTGCTGACGCTGGAGGGGCAAGGATCGGGATTTGGAGGCACCGCATTCTCACCTGACGGCCGATTTCTCGGCTCCCGCGGCATGAAAGGCCTGCATCTCTGGCGCGCCCCGTCCTGGGAGGAGATCGCCACCGCCGAAAGGGAAGCGAACGCGGAAAGCCAGAAGCGGTGAGCTGAGGAGGTCCTGGAAGTTCGCCCGGTATCGGCTGGCGCAAGCTGGAGGGCCACCGGGACGGTGTGACTTGCCTCGAATTCTCCCCCGATGGCGCCCGCCTGCTCAGCAAATGGATCGCCACCGGCGAGAGGGACGGTGCGGTCAGTCTTTGGGAAGTCGCCGCCGAGGCCGGGTCCGGCGGAGATTGCGCGGACATGCCGCATCCGTCTCCGGCGTGAGCTTCCATCCCGACGGCAGCAAGGCCCGGCGGTTCAACGGACAGACGTGCTTTTTGGCCCGGCGGGCCAACGGACATTAGACTGTATGGCTGCGGCTCGTCGCGTGTCCCGCAGCCAGTGCGCCAGCCTTGATTGAAGGCGGCGTGCCGGCGGTGAGGATACGAGGGTTGTTCCCGAAGGAACAGAGCCGCATGTTTGAGCGCCACCGGCGCGAAGCCGGAGCGCAGGCAAACCAACAAAACACCGCCAGCACACCATATCAATGATCAGGCCCATACTCTATATCGGACTCGATGTCCACGCCGACTCCATCAGCATCGCCACTGCCGACGCCGCCCGCGAAGGCGAAGTGCGCACTTACGGAAAAATCCCCGGCGACCTGCGCGCGCTGGATTCCGTCCTCTCCAAACTGGGGCATCCCGGCAAAGAACTGCGCGTCTGTTATGAAGCCGGCCCGACCGGATTTGTGATCGCCCGGCATCTCACCAAAAAGGGCATTGCCTGCGTGGTCGCCGCCCCTTCTCTGATCCCAAAGGCAAAAGGCGACAGGATCAAAACGGACCGGCGCGACGCCCTCATGCTCACCCGCCTCCACCGTGCCGGTGAACTTACCGCCGTGCATGTGCCCGATGTCGTGGATGAAAGTGTCCGGGATCTCTGCCGGGCCCGCACCGATGCCGTCGATGACAAGCGCCGCGCCATGTGCCAGCTCAAAGCCTTCCTCCTGCGTCACGGCCATCGCATCGCCGGCAAAACGCCGTGGAGCGAAGCCCGCATGCGCACCCTGCGCAGCATCACCCTGGCACTGCCGGCCATGGGCATCGTTCTGGAGGAATCGATCCAGGCCATCGAAGCCGCCCACCAGCGCATCGCCCGGCTCGAGCAGCAGATGGAGAATGTGCTCGCAACGTGGGCGCAGGCACCCGTCGTGCGCGCCCTGATGGGCCTGCGCGGCGTCCGCGTTGTCTCCGCCATGATCCTCGTCTCCGAGCTGGGCGACATCCACCGTTTTGCCCATCCGCGGCAACTCATGGCGTATCCCGGGCTGGTGCCCGGCGAGTCGAGCAGCGGCGGCAAGCGCCGCGTGGGAGGTCTGACGAAGACCGGCAACGCCCACGCCCGGTGGCTGATCAACGAAAGCGCCCAGCACTACCGTCTCCCGCCCAAAGTCAGTGCCAATCTGAGCAAACGACAGGAGGGCATCGGCAAAGAACACCGCGCCGAAGTGCGGAGAATATCATGGAAGTGTCAGCAGCGACTTTACGACAAGGGCCGGCAGATGGCCGGGAGACTGAAAATGAGACAGAAAGTGCAGATCGCGCTGGCTCGGGAACTGTGCGGATTTGTGTGGGCCGTCATGAAAGCCGTGCAGCCCGTCACCGCCCCTTGAGGTCATGGACGCCATGAACGCACCATTGGGGGCCAGCCCCCAAACCCCCGGAGTTTATCGCTTTGGACCGGGGTTGAGCAGCCCGCCAAAGCAGAGTCCCGCGCCGCACCGCAGTGCCGCGCGGGACCGTTTGGCGGGGATCAACCTCCGGGCTGAGGCACCGCTCCGGTTGCTCTCCAGCAGAGCCGTATCCTGCACCTCAGCGAACGGGTGTTCGCCGCCCGGGGTCATCCTGGCAAGGAACAAACACGCCGGGAACTGAGTTCACCGGAAAACACCAAAGACAAGCACTAACCAACCAACGACAACCAAACAGGAGACCTGGGAACCAGGCGGATTCACACGGCGGCCAACACGCGACCCGGCTATGAGATAAGGCTCCGCAAGGAGACGAACGCTCGACGATTAGAAAGCGGACCTGGCCACGATGATAACAGCCCCTGCGTTACCCAACACGCGAATTCCAGCATATCACCGCAATCGTGATGAGCAATCATCCCGGTGAGTCCGTCTGATT
>JANNVM010000891.1:0-2397 GCA_031414455.1 Verrucomicrobiota bacterium | reverse complement strand
GGCGAAACCGGAGAACAGGAACGGCTCGCTCGGCACGCCGGCCTTCACGTCGTCTTCGAGCCACACGGCCCCGCGACCGAGCGCGGGACCACAGGCGTCGAGACGCGCGGGTTCCACGAACCACAAGTTCGACTGCGATTTGCCGGGCGCGGCGATTTTGCCTTTGATGCTGTCGGCGTTGATGAACTCGCTCTTCGCCGTGTCGTCGCAGCCCAGCACGATGCGGTCGCCCCAGCGACAGAAGTCGCCCACGACTTTGAGATACGACGAGCGCGGCGCGAGCCCGGCGGAGTTGGTGGCGGCGAATGTTTTGGGAAATTTCCAGAAGCCGCCGTGCATGGTCATCAACAGCGCGTCCTCACCGATGTCGCGGATGCGCGGCCACTCGGTGTTCCAGCCGTGCGCGCCATCGTAGCTATGGGTGGCTTTCGGCAGACGGAACGCGTGCCACTTCCCGCCGTCGAGCAGCATGAGAATGAGCGAGCGATGATCCCAGCCGATGCTCCAGAGCCGGTCGTCGCCCGGCGAGTTTCCCTCAATCCCACCAGGGCCGGTGACATCCGTGAACTGATTGCGTCGAACGACAGTCCACTGATCCGCCCGGCCATCCCACTCCGCGAGCACGCCGCTTGGCACGGTGGGATCGGTGAGCGCGGCGGTCGCGTGGTCGCCGTTGTTCGCATACACGTAGCGGCCCTGCGCTGAATAAAAACCCTTGCCGTGATAGCCGGGCAGATTGGCGTGACGACCCGCCTTGCGCTGCTCGTCAGCCCACCGCTCCGTGACCGCGAGCGACTTCACGTCCACCTCATAGAAACCTTCCTCCATGGTGGCGAAGACGATCTTGTTCGCCGGGTCGGTGAGATGCCGAGCCAGTCCAGTATGGCGCCCGAACATGTTGGTGTAGGAAATCACCCGCACCTCACCCGTTGCGCCAATGACGTACGGCCCAAGAAAAAGCTGCTTTGATTCGCGATGAATCATGCGATTCGCCGGCGTGCCGCCAATGCTTTCGGGCCGGATAATTTGCCGGAGGTCAGACGTGATCTCGTAGAGCTTGTCCGACGAACCGCTGGGTTTATGCGGCGCGTAAGTGATGACCCACAGTCGATCCGCCCAGGGCACGACCACGCCGGTCCCGCACTCGCCTTCTTCGTTGAACATCGCGAGGTGCGGGTAGATGCCCGACACACTCGGCCGCTCTGCGGCGAACAAACTCACCGCGAGCGAGCCGAAACAAAAAGTTAGAAAACGCAGCGGCCAGTTCACAGTGCGTTGATAACGCGCCTCCGGCCAGAGGCGCAAGCGGTGTGATGAGATTGAACCGGTTGGCTGGGACTAAAGCGGGTGGGATTAATTGCAGGGACAGAGCCATTGGTCATTCGAGCGGTGAATGCGCAGTTGAGCGATCTGGCCGGCGTGCAGACCGAAGCCGTCGAGGGGGCGACGTTGAAGCGCACTCCCTCGCGCGCGATGCGGTCGAGGTGCGGCGTCGCTATTTTCAAATCCTTGTTGTAGCAACCGACATCGCCTTAGCCGAATCATCCGCCTGCGGCTGCGCCGCCGGCCAGTTCATCCGGGACGGCAACAGGGGCAGCGCCGGCACTAGCAGGGGCCACGAGCACCGGCAGCCAGAGCGCATGACGCCAGAGCGACGGCAGCCGGCTTCTAAGCAGCCAATGCGCCGAAAGCACGGCCAGCACCAGCAGCGACGCGCGCAGACCGGCGACGAGGACGGAGTGTGGCTTTTTCATGGTTCTCTTTTGTCCTGAGTTGGTTTCGCGATCTTGCCGTAGGTCGCGCTCAGTTTTTTGAGCAAGGCGGGGACGAGAGTCTTGTCTTCGCGCGCGGCAAAGGCTTCGGCGAAGGGGTCGCCGGTGCGGCGCATCAGTGCGAGGAGTTCCCCGCGCATGGCTTCGATTTCATTCTGCCGCGGCGGGTCGGCGATGTGGTTGCGGCGCTCGTCGCGGTCTTTGGTGAGGTCGTAAAATTCCTCGGGCACGCGGCGCAAATAGAAATCAGTGCGGGCTTTGATGGCGGGGTTTGTGGCGGTGGCGGCAAGCATCGCTTTCCATGCCGATGTAAGCGGTCTGGTATCCGGCGGCGCGCAGCAGCGTCGCGTGGGTGACGCTCTCGACGGGAAAGGGAGTGCCGTTATTGGTGATGCCGTTGAGGTGATTGAAGCGCCCGGTGAGGAACGCAGCGCGGCCCGGCGCGCAGAGCGAGAGCGTGACGAAGGCATTGCGGAACCGCACGCCCTCCGCCGCCAGCCGGTCCATGCCGGGCGACGCAAACCACGGAAACCGCGCCCGCTCGCCCTGCTCCCGCTGCACCATACCCATCGCGTCCCAGCGGTGGTCGTCGGAGTATATGAAAAGGAAGTTTGGCTTGCGGTCG
>JANNVM010000890.1:0-2836 GCA_031414455.1 Verrucomicrobiota bacterium | reverse complement strand
GCGTTTGCAACCACTCGAGCGAAAGTTCGTGCCCGGGATCGGCAAACCCCGGCCCGGCCTTCCGCGTGTGCGGGCTTTTGCGACCGTCCTCGTATGCCTCCCACGCGATGCCCGTCAGCCGCTCGATTTCTGATTCCGCCGCGTCGAATGCGGGATCCACAAACTGCGCCCGGTAGCGGTGCTCGAAATCCGAGCGTGATAACTTAGTAGAACCTTGACCCGTGCGGACCTTGGGTGCTTCAGCGCTCATGGCTGCATCTCCTTGTCAGCGCGGCTACCGCAGTCTGAAAGTGCAGCGACCTTGTGCGCCAGAGCGACGATTTCTTGCCCGCCGGCGAGGTCGTCGATGAACCGCGCGGGAATGCCGCTGAGTCCAACTCGCGCACCGACGAGCGCACCGGTTAAGCAGGCGCGCGACATGTTTTGGCCGCCGCCGTTGATGGCGTGGAGTACCGCGCTCTCGAAATCGTCGTGGAAGCGCGCAGCGAGATGATAGGCGGCGGGGAGGACGAAATTGAGCGCGCATGACATGCCGTGGACGAGCGAGATTTTCCAGGCGGGTTCAATACGGATACTGCGATCGTGCGCGGCCTGCGCGATCCACGAGGGGAGCAACAGCGCATCGGGCGAAGGGAAACCCAGGGACGGCTTGGCGTTCTTAGCGGCGGCAGTGGCAGAGCTTTTCAGCACGAAAGGTAGCGTGCCGTTGCTAACCAATGCCATCAGCTTGCCGGAAAGTTGCTCATCCAACGCCTCGCCCCGCACGAGGGCCGCAAGCACGCAGGCGAAGGCCACGCTTTGCTGCGCGACGAGCGGATCGGTTTGCGTGAGGCGGCAGCAATCGAGCGCATGTTTCGCTGCGAGATAGGGGTCGGCAGCGAATGCTGCGGCGAGGATGGTGACGCGCTCCGCTGCCTCAGAGGTGTCGGCATTACCACCCGCTTCGGCCCACGATTTCTTGTCGATCACGCGTGCCTGCCAGACTTCCCGAAACGACTGATTCGTATAACCGCCCGGCCCGCTAAATGGATCGGCACTGAGCTTGGGCAGCAGTTCCTCATCAAGGCAGCGCGTGAAGTCTGCTTCCTCGTAAGTGCCGCGCTCGGCTACTGAGCGCAGCAGCATCCGCATGACAATGCCGGTCTGGGACGACTCGCCTGCTTTCATTCCGGCATGATACTTCGCTCCCGGCCGCGGTGCGGTGTAGCCGTCGATCCACGGACCAAAGTCGCGCCGCAACTCGTCGAGATCATAATACCAGTGCGGCCCAAGCCCGAGCGCGTCGCCTATGAAAGCGCCGACGATGCAGCCAGCGGCGCGGTTGGCGTGATTGGAGTTGGTGTTCATGGTTGTTTGGAAAACGGGTGATTATGCTTTTTCGAAATGGTCTTGTTGGTGGCCATGATGTTGATGCCCTCAGGCTAGCCCGGAGGCAGCGTGACCAACTTCAAGGCTATGCTGATCTCGTCATTGACGAGGTGCTTACCAAGTTTCTCGTAAAATTTTCCCGAGCCGTAGAGCACGTTCCATCGGGTGCGGTCGATGTCGAAATGCGCGTCGGCGGCAAGCAAGCCGTCGGGCGTCGGCGCCAGGATCGCGCGGAAACTCAGGTCGCGGGTCACGCCTTTCAGAGTGAGATCGCCGGTGATTTCGCAGTTTGGGTTGCCGAGTGGAACGTCGGCCAACGGCGTGATTCTCGATAATAGAAATACCGCCTCTGGAAAGCGGGTCACGTCAAAAAAATCTTCCGACTTGAGGTGCGCCTCCAGCATGTCGCGCATCGGTCCGTCCTTGATGTCTGCGCATTCGATGTCCCGCATCTCGAGCTTAAACGAGCCGCGCACGGCCCTTCCGCTTTCGATCTCGATGCACCCCTCGCGCAGCTTGATCGTGCCGGAGTGTGCGCCGGTGAGATTGCGCCCGGTCCATTCGACCTTGCTCTGCTTCATGTCGATCTGGTGCGTCCCATCGCGTGGTTTGGATTCAGGCGCTGCGGCATCGGCATCGCCCTCCACCGCGTGTCCCGCTTCCCGCCAATCCTCAAGTCCGCCGCGGTAGTCGCCCAAGTTTGTGTAGCCGGCTACAGCGAGCTTTTCCGCTGCGGTCTGGGATGCGAGATTGCGCACACTGGAGCCATAGAGGACCAGCGGAGTAACCGGGTCTGGCACGAGCTTTTTTACGTCCTCGAGAAAGGTCATGTCAAAGACGCAGGCGTTCAGCGCACCCGGCAAATGCGTTACTTTAAATTCCGCCCCGGGCAGAACATCGATAATAATCATCGCAGGTATTTCCGCGAGTTGAGAGATAAGTTCGTCGCGGGAGATTTGTTTAGCGGGGTTCATGAGTTGATTCTTATTTGAATGAGTTACGGAGGGTTGGATGCGGCTCATAGTTGAACCGAATTCGCGCCTTGATTTGGTTGGACTGAGGCAAATTCGATTTCATGCCGGGCCTTTCTTTCGGCCGGAGCCGCTTTTCTTGCCACCGCCCGAGAGCTTATTGACGGTGGCCCACGCCCGTGCCTCCGCCTCTTCTTTCGGGACGCCCTTTTTCTCGTAGCTCTCCTCGATGTGGTCCGCCTGCCGAATTTGCTTGGCGGTGTAACTGGATTTGTCTCCTGAAGGCATCGTAGTAGTTCTCCCGATTGTTGTTGGTCCTCGCATTCACTATCCAGCCGACAGTTTCACATGGGCGTGCTGCTCGCCCTCTTTGATCTCGGGAGTGGTTCCCGTCACTATTGCTTTGATCGACTGATATAAATAACGGAAGCGATTGACTCCGCTGCTGTCCCAGTATTCGGCCTCCTCGCCCTTGATGCATAGCAAAACGATGTTCG
>JANNVM010000889.1:0-3914 GCA_031414455.1 Verrucomicrobiota bacterium | reverse complement strand
GGGCGCCGGCATGGGAAATCCGCCTCCGGCGGCCTGCTGTTAGTAGCGGTAATGCTCCGCTTTGTAAGGGCCTTCGACGGGCACGCCGATGTATTCGGCCTGCTGCGGGGTGAGCACGGTCAGTTTCACACCAATCTTTTCGAGGTGCAGGCGGGCGACTTCTTCGTCGAGGATTTTCGGCAGCACCCGGACTTTAGGGCCTTCGGCGTTGTAGGCCTCGCGGTTCTTCCAGAGGTCGAGCTGGGCGAGCGTCTGGTTCGAGAAGCTGTTGGACATCACGAACGACGGGTGGCCGGTGGCGCAGCCGAGGTTCACGAGGCGGCCTTCGGCGAGCATGTAGATGCTGTTGCCGGCGGGGAAGGTGTAGCGGTCGAGCTGCGGCTTGATGTTGAGGCGCTGCACTCCGGGAAGCACGTTGAGTTTATCCACTTCAATTTCGTTGTCGAAGTGGCCGATGTTGGCCACGCAGGCCTGATCCTTCATCTTCGCCATGTGCTCCGTGGTGATGACGCCGAGGTTTCCGGTGGTGGTGATGTAAATGTCAGCACGTCCCAGGGTCTCCTCAATCGTGGTGACTTCATAACCCTCCATTGCCGCCTGGAGAGCATTGATAGGATCAATCTCCGTCACGATGACGCGGGCACCCTGACCGCGGAGGCTCTGCGCGCTTCCTTTGCCCACATCGCCGTAACCGCAGACGACGGCCACCTTGCCGGAAATCATCACGTCGAGCGCGCGGTTGAGGCCATCCACGAGCGAGTGGCGGCAGCCGTAGAGGTTGTCGAATTTCGACTTCGTTACGCTGTCGTTCACGTTGAACGCCGGCACGAGGAGTTTGCCCTGTTCGGCGAGTTTGTAGAGGCGGTGCACGCCGGTTGTTGTCTCTTCGCTGACACCTTTCCAGTCCTTCACGATCGCATGGAAAATGCCGGGGCTTTGCGCATGGACTTTCTTCAAGAGGTCTTTGATAACTTTTTCTTCGTGCGATCCGCTGGGGCTGTTGACCCAGTCGTCGCCGTTTTCGAGTTCGTAGCCTTTGTGAATGAACAGGGTCACATCACCGCCGTCGTCCACGACCATCTGCGGGCCCTGGCCGTCGCTGTTCACGATCGCCTGCCAGGTACAGTCCCAGTATTCCTCAAGGCTTTCACCTTTCCATGCGAAGACAGGGAATCCCGCGGCAGCGATGGCGGCGGCGGCATGGTCCTGGGTGGAGAAAATGTTACAGCTCGCCCAGCGGACGGTCGCACCGAGAGCGGCGAGTGTTTCGATGAGCACCGCCGTTTGAATGGTCATGTGCAGCGAGCCGGTGATACGGACGCCGGCCAGCGGCTGGTCTTTGGCATATCGCTCGCGGATCGCCATCAGGCCGGGCATTTCCTTCTCGGCGATATCAATTTCTTTGCGGCCCCAGTCGGCGAGTTTGATGTCGGCGACGTGGTAGTCTTTAGTGAGGGAGCGGGGGGTGGGATTGCTCATGATGGATGGTAGTGTGTAGGTGTGGGTTGTGAAATACGTCACGCCGGGCTATCTGGACGCATGAACGAATCAAGATACGATGATATGTTTAGAAAAGAGGGAGAGTCAAAAGGAAAGATGGGGACCCGCGCATGACCGGCCCGCCTCCGGCGAAGCCGCACGATCCGCTTCGAGTTCAAAGATGTCCTCCGGCCCGTCCACCGCAGCCAGGTGCCGCCCGATCTTTCGAAACCTGGGCTTCGCCACCAGCGCCAGTGACGGTCCGTTCTTCGGACCGCGGGCGATGAGGCACGGCCCAGGTCCCGGTGCCGCGTGGAACCCAATGTCGCCAACAACGATGCCCTCGTCCCGCAGCACCATCGCCCTGCAGGCCCGAATCGGCCTCCAACTGCTCCAGCCGCATCTCCAGCGCATCACGGCGAACTTCCCAGTCCGCCGGCCACCTGACACCGACCAATCGTCCGGCGTCCCCATGCTCCTCCGCCAGCAGCGCCCGGAGGACCGGCGGCGTCTTCGGGATCAAATCAAGGCGGGCGGAGTGGATGGCGGGGGGCATTGCTTGGAACCGGGACACTTGTTCAACTCGGCACCAACGCAGACGTAATCGTGTTATGAAGGTCAGTCGCCTTCTTCACACAAGGATAGTCGGTGCCAAGCCGGGCCCTCAAGCCTTCCATCGCTTTTTCTGAATGGGATACTGCCTCGGCAAACCTTCCCAGCTTCTGCAGAGCGAGCGCTAAGTGGTAGGAAGCCATCAGCGTGTCAGGGTGTCCGATTCCCAATCTACGGGCCTGGAGTTCGTGGGCGCTTACCAGCAACGGCAACGCCCGATGCAATTCTCCTGTGTCTCGGTAGGTTTCACCCAGACTGGAAACCGCAAAGCAAGTCTCAGGATGATCCGAGCCAAATACCTCGACATAGTCCGACTGGACTGTCTCAAGGATGGCGAGCGCCTCATTCCTGCGACCAGCCAGACAGTAAGAAACTCCCAGATTCGTCTTGTAGTTAAGGGTGTCCGGGTGCTTTGGCCCGTTCACCTCGCGGCTGAGTGCATAGGTTTGTTCGCGAATCTCAACAGCGTCTTCGAGCCGGCTGCTCTCTACGTACGAGAATGAAAGATTGTTCATCGCGCCAATTGTTTCAGGGTGCCTCCGGCCTAGCAGTTCCTGCCTGATCGCGAGCACTTCCTCCCGCATCTGATTCGCTTCGGCATGTCTGCCAGCTGAACCGTAAGAATTTGCCAGGTTGTTCATCACCTGATGGATTGCTTCAAGGCACTGTATTTTGCGGAAGAGCGCTACGACGGTCTCCCTCAATGAGAGCGCCTCTGACCACCTGCCTGTATGGTGATAAGAGTTCGCCAGCGTGTGCATTGCCCACAGGGTATCGAGATGCTCATGGCCGAGCACTCTTCGACGCCGGGACAGTAATTCTTCCCGCAGTGTGAAAGCCTCGTTGAACTGTCCCGCTGCATCCCGCGCGTTCGCCAGGCTGTGCAGGACGCTAAGAGTTTCAGGATTGTCCCGACCATGTGTGCCGCAGTAGAAATCGAATGCCTGCTCAAGCAGTGGAATCGAGGCTGGATACTGACCGAGAGCGAAGAGTGTCCTGCCAAGGGAGAGATTCAAACTCGCGCGCCGTGCAGGAGGCCCGGTGAAACCTGCGTTGAATGACTTAGCTGCTCGTTCCACGATTGTAGCAACGGTAACGAAAGGGCCGTCGCGCCTCGGATCGGCGCTTTGGAATACCTCGCTCAGGAACCGCGAAACTGTCTCCGCGTCTTCCCGTGCGATGCGTTCTTCTTCAGATTTGCGGGTTGCACGCCTTTCGGCTGCTTTGGCTCGAATTGCGAGGCTGATGCTTACGGCAGTCGCCAGTATAAGGGTCGTGGCGATGGCCGCTGTATGCCAGGTGCTTAGGATCGTGGCGATTGTGAGTAATACTCCAACCGCAATGGAAAGGCGGATCGTTGCATTGTTGCGCTGGACAAACTTCCTGAGCTTGTAGGCGGCATTGGGCGGCCCCGCGCTCACCGGTTCATCGGAAAGGAACCGCTGAATATCGAGGGCGAGGCCATTGGCCGTTTCATAGCGACGGGTGCGGTCTTTCTCGATGGCCTTCATGACGATCCAGTCGAGGTCCGGCTCCACCAAACGGCTGAGTTTATCCGGGGCGGTTTGCCGGGCGCTGGCGAGGGCGGTGCGTTCGTCGCCGACGATGGTATGCAGGCGCACGGAGGGCCGGACTGGCTCGACTTCGCGGATGATGCGGCGCATTTCCTCATAGCCGGCGGAGACGAGCGTTTTGGCATCGAATGGCGGTTTGCCGGTGAGCAGTTCGTAGAGCAGGACGCCGAGCGCGTAGATGTCGCTGCGGGTGTCTATATCCAATTCGCTGATCGCCGCCTGTTCCGGGCTCATGTAGGCGGGGGTGCC
>JANNVM010000888.1:0-3060 GCA_031414455.1 Verrucomicrobiota bacterium | reverse complement strand
AGCAGGTGTTTGCCGGCACCGTGGATTTTCTGGAGGTCGGGGAGGTAAGCGGTATCGCCGACGTCTTCGGCCTCCTCCTGGAGCATCTCGCTATAGCCGATGATGGCATTCATCGGCGTGCGCAGTTCGTGGCTCATGTTCGCGAGGAACGTGCTCTTGGCCTGGCTGGCTTCGTCCGCGGCTTTGCGGGCTTCTTCTAGCTGCTCATTCTTGGCTTCGAGGGCTTCGCGGGCGGTGTGTTCCTGCGCGAGCATTTGTTCGCGCAGTCGCTCGGACTCGCGGCGTTTGCGGACATACATCATCCGGGCGACAAAAGCCCAGCCCAGCAGCCCCAGCACGCCGGCTCCGGCGGGCACCATGATCTTCGCATTGGCGTGCCACGGCAGCACCACGGTGAACTCCACCAGAGAGGGTGGCGAGTAGTTCAGGTCGCGGTCAATGAACTGCACCGCCAGCGTCCATGCGCCCGGTTGGTCGAACGACTTCTCCAACTGCGTCGCGGTGCCGGGCGGTTGCCAGTTGGCGGCGAGTGCCTTCTCGTCGCGCGTGCCCGGGAAGATCTGCCAGCGGAACTGCCGCTTCTCCAGCGCGGTGTAGTAATCCACTACATTGCACTTGAAGGTGACGCGCTGACCCGTGGTGATGGGTGGCAGCGCGGTGAGGTCGGTGTAGTCGCGGTCGGTCTGCACGGTGAGCACCGGGGCTCTGACAGCGTTTCGGGAAGGACGGTAGCGGGCGGCTCCTTTTTGCCACATTCCGATCCACACGCTGCCGTCGGCGGCTGAATGGACGCGGTTCATGATATTCTCGGGCAAGCCGTCGTGCTCATCGAGCTTGGCCCACGCGGTGCCGTCCGTGTGGAAGACTCCCTCTGCCGTGGCAATCCAGAGGTGGCCGTTCGCATCCCGGCTTACCCCGAAGCAACGCAGGTGCTGGAGCCGCGTCAAGTCTCCGGGCCAGGGAACGAACTTGTCGCCATCGAGTCGAGCCATGCCGGTCATGGTCGCGGCGAGCAACGAGCCGTCCGGCAGCGCTGCCATGCCGCGCACGTCGTTCGACGGCAGGCCATTCCCGGTCGTGAACTGATTGAAGCCACTGCCCGATGAAGCTCCACCGGCTGATGGAAGCGCGCGCCAGATCCCTGTACTACCCGCAAACCACATCACGCCGTCAGGGCCGGCTTCTGCAGAGCTGATGATTCCGATGGCCTGCCCCGATGTTTCCGGCTGACCGAGAATGAAGGCTCCCTTCGCATTGCCATACCACATTTCTCCCGTGTTCGAACGGGCCAGCACACTGACCTCCGTGGATTCCGGCACCGGCGCAAATCGCGCTCCGCCGACCCCGTTCCCGCCGGACTCAAGGCGGGCGACGGGAGCCCGAACGTCCCCCACCCACAGCGAACCGTCCTTGTCGAGATGGAGGGAGCTCACACTCGTTCCGGGAAGCCCGTCTTCACGAGTGGTCTTGATGATGCGCTGACCGTCAAAACGCGACAGCATTCCGACCGAGCGATCCACCGCCAGCAGCCAGACATCGCCGTCCGCAGTCGAGATCATGTCCCGGATGAGGCCGGCATCCAAACCATCCTTCTCATCGAACAGCGTGATGGACTGGTAGTCGAAATGGGAAACCCCACGGGCGCTTGCAGCCCAAATGCCGCCGTGGGCGTCCATGCGCATGTCGCGCAGGTTGTAGCTGCCGAGTCCATCGGCGATGGTGTAATTGACGAAGGACTTGCCGTCGTAGCAGGACAGGCCCGTGGGAGGCGGTTCGCCGCCGCCACGATAATCGCCGCCGGCAAACCACATCCGCCCGTCACTGTCCTCGGCGATGGCGCTGATGCTGTTGTCAGTCAGGCCATCGGTCATGGTGAACGTGGTGAACCGTGACTTGGCGGGTGATGCTTCCGCGTTGCCGCTCTCTTCCTGATTTCCGGGAACCTCCGGCGCCAAACGCGACACGCCTCCACCAGCAGTGCCGAACCACATCGCGCCGTCGCGGGCTGCAAAGATGGATTTTACCACTCCGGTGGCGAGGCCGTCGGCGGACGTGAAACGTCGCACCGACTTCGAGTCTTCGGCTTCCGCCGGCAAAAGCGTCACTCCATCGTTCGACCCGATCCACAGGTGGCCCTCTTTGGTTGCCGCGAGGGAGGTCACCGGACTCTCGAACAAGGCGACCGAGCGCTCGACCGTTTCCGCTTCATCGAAATTCCACAACCCGGCGAGGCCGGGCTCCTTGCCGGTCAACCGCCGGCTCATGTTCTCCCGGATTTCCTCTTCCGTGCGCACGGTGTTCCAGACGCGGACTTCATCGATTTGCCCCGGAAAGTCGCGTCCGATCCACCACGGCACGGGAGTCGTGCCGGGCACGCCAACCAGCGGAAACGTCCCGGCCAGCGTGCCGTTCACATAGATGCGGTAATCGCTGCCGTCGTAGGTGGCGGCGACATGACTCCACTTCCCGGGTTCGATCATGCCATCCTGGCTCGTGGCACCTGACATCCACTTCGTGCCGTCGCCGAATCCGAAATGCAGCCGCGTTTGCTCATAAAGCCACAGGGTTGGCGGGCGGGTGCTGCCGTCGTTTCCGAGAAACGGGTGGTATTGCGCGGTGGCCGCCCTCGACGGAAAAATCCATGCCTCCTCGGTGAAGGTCTTTCCGAGGACCGGACCCTCGGGAGCCAGTTCCACCATGTCTCCCTTCCCGTCCAGTTGGAGCACCTTGTTCGCTGATGACGCAGCGGGATCAGCACCGGGAATGAGGCCCTCCATCATCCGGGCCGCTCCCAGCACCATGCCGCGACGTGATCCCGGGCTGAGGTCTTTTACCGTCCATCGCTTTTCGATGCGCTTGCTGACAAAGGCCTGGCCGCCCGATTTTTCCGCCGCCCCGTCGTAGTAGCAGAGTCCCTTCGGTGTGCCCACCCAAAGCCGTCCGCCGGGATCAGCCGTCAGCGCGGTGACGACATCAGACGGCAGACCGTGCGACTTTGTGAAAACTGTGAGCGTCCCGGCCGCGCCGTGGGCATAAGGAACCCGGCACAGTCCCGCCGGG
>JANNVM010000887.1:0-5110 GCA_031414455.1 Verrucomicrobiota bacterium | reverse complement strand
CCAGGATGGCGCCGGCTGAAGGCGGCGAGGTTTTTCACGATCACGAGCCGGGCTCCGGCAGCGAGAGTTGTCGCCGGAAAGGTCCATGTGACGCCCCTCGTGAACGTGGCACCCGTCAGTGTGAGCGGCGTGCTGCCGGTGTTGAGGAGTTCAAGAAACTCAAAGTCATCCGCGCGCACACCGGGCAGCGCAGCGAGTTCGTCCGGGGTCGGATCCGCCGGATGATAGTGAATCTCCGATATCCGCAGCCACTGCTGAAACACCGTCGGGGCGCCGGTGTATGGGTGCGCCGTGATCAACTGACCCGCCGTGTCGCGCAGTTCGATCGTTTCACCGCGCGCTGACAACTGCCCGTCGTAGTCTCCCTGCACGAAACGCATCTCGCCGCCGCGCGGTCCGGTTGTTCGTGCGCGGAAGGCGGCGGCATTTTTCGCGACATGCAGCAGGCCTTTGTATCCCGATGCCACCGTGCCGGGGCCGGAGGGAATGACCGTGCCGCCTTCCAGCGTGTAGTCCACGGCACCGCTGATAGTCCAGCCGGAGACATCCACCGCCTGCGCCGTCGTATTGCGCAGAATGATGAATTCACCATCCTGCGAATTTCCCGGCGGATAAAAATCGAGCGAATCAACCACCACGGATCCTGGTCCGGCGGACTGCGGCAGATTAGGAACCGGCACGCCAGCATTGCCGGCAGCCTGACTGAAGAGCAGCGGACGGGACGCACTCTGGTTGAAGAGAAATGTGCGGCGCGGTGCGAAGTAGCCCGGCACGAGCCGCTTCACTTCCTCCCACGGGCGGTTCTTGATCATACCGCGTTCGAAGCCCCACTTCACGCTGTCGAGGTCACCGTCGGTCCACGACGAGGGATCAGGATCCGGATCAATGGTGGCCGCGATTTGCGTCATGCGGGTTTCCAGCAAGCCATTCACCGTGCCGGGCGGCTGCATGAGCGTATCCATCAGCGTCCTCATGCGGCGCACCCACATTTCCTGAAACTCCGGGCTTTCCAGGATGATGTTATAGAGGCGGTTGGTTGGCTTGTGGGCGTTGAGCGCGTTGTTGGAGACGAGGTCGTCGTCGAAGTATTCCTCACTCTCGTTCCAGTTGTGGCCCCATGAGAGATCCACGTCCCAGATGACGGGACGCCACTCGCGGCTGCCGTTGGTGTCGCGGAAGACGTAGTAGTTTTTATGCGCGTGGTCCCGGTCGGAATTGAACTGGCGGGTCACCATGTAATTGACCGTCGCCGCGATGTTCACGTTGTCGTAGGCAAACGTCCGCCGCGCAGTCAGAGGCGAGGCCGGATTGAGGCCGGTGATAAGTGCCTGGAGATCGGCTACACTCTCGTCCTCCCGCGTAATCTTTGTCGCGCCGGCGGTCGAACTCAGATCGTTGTCCATGTAATAGAACGCCCCCTCCGGATCGAGCCCGTTCCGCTCCAGCATGCGGTCATCCATGTCCTCCATCAAATCCATGACGCCGTGGAAGTTGCCGTTGATCTGCACGCGCACCGGAAAACACCAGCAGTAGGGCGCGCCGGCCAGCTTCGCGACCTCCTGACTCATCGTGTTCCGCGTCTTCGTCTTGTCCGCGTAGTTGGTGAGCAGGTTGACGTCCTTCGCTGCCGGCTCGCCTTCTTTCCATGTAAACCGGTGGCCGGAGTTAAAATCGATGTCGTAACTCCGCTTCGCAAAATTGGCCGTGGACTGGCCGTGAATATCCTGCCCGCAGTTGTCGTAAAAGCGGCCAAGGTAATAACAGGAACTCCGCCCCGGGCTGGCCGGCGGCCCGCTGGTTCCGGAATTCTGGACAAACCACTCAAAGACCGGCAGCTGGCTGGTGCCGGTTGCTGCGTTCAGCGCCGCCGTGCCAAAGTATTGCGGTGAATTGGTAACCGACGGATAAGGGGGCAGCTTGCTGATCCGCCCCGCCGAGTCCTGCGCCTCCATGCGCCAGCGGAGCATTTGCCCGGCACCAACGGCCGCAGTGGGAACGGACGCCGTGAAAACACTGTCGCCAGCCGCCGTGTCAGGAGCGACGCCGCCGTCGAGCATCGTCACCGCAGCCGGCTCCGCGCCCCACATCGTGCGGTGATAAAGACGAACGGCGCTGACGGGATGCTCTGCCCGCAGGACCCGCACGGAGACAATCAGCGGCGGACTTGCTGCAGCACCGGGCGGGCGGGGCACGTCAGGATCAGCCGGGCTTGCTTCCACCATCAGCGGCCCTGTCGCCGTGGCGACATTTGGTTCGTTAGGTGTCGGTGGCGAGAAATAAACCACCGGACCGCCTGCGGGCAGTCCGGGGAGCCGTCCGCAGGAAACATCCGCCACCTGAACCGGATACTCCGGGGCATATTCATCGACACACACCGGCAGACCGGTTACGTCAGCCGGCCGGAACAGCCCCAGATACTCGCCCCCCTTTGCCATGCTGAAATTGGTGTGCAGTGGCTGCCCCGGCACGCGGCGGTCATTGCCCGTGGCCCACACGAGCAGCCGTCCGCCGGCGGGAATACTCGCTGGGGGAAAGATCCATTTTGTCTGTTTGGCCGCATTATCTGTCAGTGACCAGCCGGTCAGGTTCACCGCGGCGGCACTGGTGTTGGCCAACTCGATCCAATCCCCGCGACTGCCGTCTTCATCGCTGAGACCGGTCACGTTCTCCGCCAGAAACTCGGTGATCTGCACCGGCCCGCCACCCGCGGCACCGGCACGGAATGGCGCTGCCGTGAACGGAATCAGGGCAGCAATAACGACGGGGTGCAGGAGTTTGGACATCACTTCGCGAACAGGGGGCGGGGAATTTGCGAAGGGATTACTCAATAGCCCACTGGGGGCAAGGCAAGCAGCATTATCCCCGCCGCGATCCTGCCTCTATCGTCTCCGCAGACAGGCAAGGCGATAACATTCCTCCACTTTCGGCACACAGACCGCAGGGGAATACGACGCCTGCACGCTGTCCCGCGCGGCCGCACCGAGACGCGCCCGCAGATCCCCTTCCCTGCCCATGCGCAGCAGCGCCGCCGCGAGCCCTGCACGGTCACCGGAGCGTGTGATAAGACCATCCACGCCGTGGCGCACCAGTTCCGCCACGCCTCCAACATCCGTCGCCACGGCGGGCAGGCCAAGGGCCATGGACTCCAACAGCGCGATCGGCATCACCTCGGTGCGGCTGGGCAGGCAAAAGCAGTCGCTCGCCGCGAGGAGATCCGGAATATCACTGCGCTGACCCAGAATGCGAACGTACTTCCCGAGCCCCAGTGCCGTGACGGCTTCCTGCAATTTCGCACGATAACCCTCATCGGGCTTCCCGGCGAGGAGCACCAGCGGCCGCAGACCCGCGGCGATCAAGTCCGGGACCGCCCTGACAAGCAGTTCCTGGTTTTTGCGGTGAAACACTTCACCCACGGTAATGATGACGAATGCCTCCGCGTCAGCGCCCAGTTCGCGCCTGATCTCATCACGGCTGCGCGAGGGTTGGAGTCGCGCCAGGCTGACGAAGTTCGGAATCACATCAATCCGCGCCCGCGGCATCAGATTCACCCGGCACTGATAGCGCGCCGTCGCCGCCGACGGTGCGATGATCCGGTCGCACAGCCGCCAGTGAGGCTGGAAAAACGTGCCGTGACTCGTGCCCACCCGCGGGAACTTCCAAAAGAACGACAGCAGCGCTCCGAAAAAATGCGCGCTGCTGTTATGCGAATGAATCAGGTCCACCTGCCGCTCCCTGAGCAACGCGGCGACGCGGCGCAATTCCGCCGGCCGCCGTTGCAAACTCACCTCCATGCGCTCCACGCCCAACGGCAACGGCTGCGCGCCGATCCATGCCCCTGGTTTGTGACCCAGCACCACGCGATGCCCCCGCAGCGCCAGTTCGCACGTCAGATCATAACAATGCCGGATGGCACCGTTGACATACGAGCCGGAGATGAGCTGGAAGATGGTCATGGCGCGCCGCGTGGTTCCGCCTCATGCCTGGCTCAACATCCGCAGCGCCGCGCGCAGGACTGCGGCTTGTTCCGTGGCAATGCCTTCATCGAGCACCTTCTTCACCGCCTTCTGCGCCTCCGCCTGCTTGTAGCCGAGATTGATGAGCGCCAGTACCACATCGCTGGCCATCGCCTGCTGCGGCGTCAGGACGACCGGCGCGCCGGGCGCGCTGTCCTTCCATGCCTCCGCCACGCCCACCTTGTCTTTCAACTCCAGGATGATCCGCTCCGCCGTCTTCTTTCCCACGCCGCTGATTTTGGAAAGCGCCGCCGTGTCGCCGTTCACCACATGGCGTTTGAAGTCCCGCACACTCATGCCGCTGAGAATCGCGAGGCCCATCTTCGGCCCCACGCCGGTCACTCGATTGATGAGCAGCCGGAACAGATCACGCTCGTCATCCGTGGCAAATCCATAGAGCGTCTGCTCCTGCTCGCGGACGTGAAAGTGCGTCAGCACCGTCACCTCGCGGCCCGTTTCTCCCAGCCGGTCGTATGTGCTGATCGGCACATAGACTTCGTAGCCCACCCCGCCCACATCAATGCAGGCCCGGTCCGGTAAACTGGCGGCAAGTCGTCCGCGGAGAAAGGTAATCATGGGGGCCGAGGCTATGGTCGCTGCGAAGGATTGCAACCACCGGCGCCTTCAACGGCCCGACAGATCGGTCTCCATTTGGAAAGTGCCGCGCTTCCGGACTTCCGGCGTTGGCATTCTTCCCGGCGACATGCTAATCTCGCCCCATGCGCTTTAAGTCATCCGCTCTGCTCACTCTCTCCCTCCTGCTGCCTGCCAGTGCGCCGGCGGATCGCGGCACGATCACGGAGGCGGACAGGAAGTGGTGGGCGTATCAGCCTGTGCCCGGGTCAGTGCCCGCGCCGCAGGTGCAGTCGAAGGATGAACGACTTCAAAAATGGGCACGGAATGAAATAGATTCCTTCATCCTCGAGAAGCTCCTCGCTGCCGGCCTGGAGCCCGCGGCGGAGGCGCCGCGAGAGGTGCTCGTGCGCCGGTTGTATCTGGATTTGCTGGGTCTGCCGCCGACGGCGGCGCAGTCGCAGGCGTTTGTGAATGACAACGCCCCCGACGCCTGGGAGCGGCTGGTGGATTCTCTGCTCGCC
>JANNVM010000886.1:0-2028 GCA_031414455.1 Verrucomicrobiota bacterium | reverse complement strand
GTGAAGGCCGCCGTCGCGGAATACCGGAAATCCGAAGATGTCATGGGCGACTTCACCGAGGAATGCACTCAGGACGCCGCTCCCGACTACAAGGAGCCGAAGCATGACGTCTTCCGCGCCTACCAGCGATGGGCCAAGGATAACGGCATCACGTCGCCCTGGAGCATGAAGCAGTTCACCCGCCGTCTGGGCGAGCGCGACGGGTGGCAGCTCGATCCCCGCCGCGAAAAGTGGATGGGGAAGTCCATCAAACCCACAGCCACTGATGACTGAAAAGTGCGCGATTGGGCGATTTCAGACCCTTTTCCTATAAACTTTCATATGCCCCTAAAAAAAAGAGTTATAAGGTACTTTCTGGGAAAACCGCCCCAAAATCGCGCAATCGCGCACTTTGGACCCAGGCAGCCGACGGCTGGCCGGTATGGCGGTTCCCAAAACAGAGCGGATTTCCGCCTTCCCCTGGCCGGCCTTTGCGTGGCCTGACTTTTTCCCCAAACAACCCGCCGCCAAGCGCGGCACTTCCAGAACGAAACCATGCTCACTGATACCACCATCCCCACCGATCCCGCCGCCACCAGAGCGGAGGAAAACCGCGGCTTCCTCGCCGGCCTCCGCTCCGCCGCCGCAAACCTCGCCGCGACGCTCGGCATCAGCCGCAAGCCGCACGCTCCATCCGCCGGACCTGCAGACGCGGTGCCGCCGACAACGCCGCGCTCCTTCAAGAATAATCTGCTCCTGGCCGCCGCGCGCCTCACTGGACATCATGCCCGCGCCGTGGACGACATGCACGCCGCGACCTGCGCCGACCTGAGGGCGGAGATCATCCGGCTGGAAGGGCGCTCCGCCGAACTCACCGAGATGATTGCCGGCGTTCCCGCCAGCATCGCGTGGCTGCAAAGCGTCACGATCGGCGGCCTCAGCACCGCGGATCATCCGCCGCGCAACGAATTCGAGCAGCGACTCCTGGACTCTTTCCAAGAAGGCCTCGCCGCACGCATTCGCGCCCTCGGCATTCCAACCTCGCTCTTGTCAGGCGCTGCCTAACCTTCCCCGAAACCTCCAAATCCAAAAAACCGCTATGTATCCAATCGCCACCTACCGCCTCCCCGCATCCTCCAAATTCCGCGCGCGCCTTGTTCGCGCCGCATTGAATCCTGACGCCCGCACCATCGCCGAAATCACCGCGGCGAATCATCCCCGGGCAGCGGCCGCAGAAGCAGCCGAGACAGTCGCAACGCCAGTGCTCGACCCTAACGGCGGAACCTTCCAGGGCCGCGTGACCGTGACGATGTCGTGCTCGACACCGAATGCGAAAATCTGGTTCACTCGCGATGGAACCGATCCCGCCGCCGAGGGGAATCCCGGCTGCGAATGTTACTCCGGACCGTTCGACCAGAATACGAGCGCCACGATCCGCTCGAAAGCCTACGCCACCGGCCTTCAGCCGTCGGAAGAAGCGAATGCCGAGTTTGTGATAGAGAATTCCGACGCGGACGAATCCGCTCAGGCGCTCAGCCCGGCGGAGGCAGGCGCGCGCAGGCTGGAGGATGCGGGCCATCACGCCGCCGCTGCCGAGGTTCGCCGCAACGCTCAAGTCTCCGCCTTCATGGCCCGCCGCATGAGTGCCGGTGCCGCGCACGACCGGAGCGCCGTCGCTTATCAGTTCACCGGCATCCCGCCGCGCGCCGCCTGACACGATCCAATCCAGAAACCCGAAATCCAACAACTCAGCATCCCGACATTATGAAAAACGAAACCGCCAATCGAACGAAACTCACGGAAGCCATCGCACAAGGACGCTCCCACATCGCCGACGCCTCCGTCATCAGAAAAACCATCACTGAGATGGTGAATGAAAAGAAGAGCCTCACGGAACAAATCGAACGCCTCATGGCGGGCGTCGGCAATGCCGCGAAGCTCGGCCTCGAAGCCGCCGGGCTCGAACACGCTGGCGAAATTATTGACCGCCGCATCATCGCCGCGCAGGACAAAATAAAGCACGCCGAACGCGCCGCCGGCAATAAGGCC
>JANNVM010000885.1:0-1953 GCA_031414455.1 Verrucomicrobiota bacterium | reverse complement strand
TGCCTCGGCCCAGTCAGCGCGGGTGGACAAATTGAGAGGAAATGGAATTTCAGGGGACTTGGATTGCGTTAGCATCCTTCTGACAATACCTACTATAAAATTTGTACGACCGATATTTTCTAGTTTGTGGATAAAGATCAGGACTTGTCGCCGCAGTCCAAAGCGGCTGCGCCGCCGGGAGCCTCCGGCTCCCCCGATTTTCCGCACTCCAGTGACGCTAAACATAACGGCATTTAGCTCAACCTCAACTTGCCCGGGTCCCTACGTTCATCAGACCGCCCCCAATTCTGCGAGGGCGAGATGTTCCGGGGCATAGCCGAGGAAGGTCTCGGCCGTGTGGTGAAAGCGCCGGGCGGCATCGGTCACGTAGAAGTGCTCTTCGCCGGCAGTGGCGGATTCGCGCAGCATTCTGGTATCGCGCAGGTGCTGGGCGGTCTCGGCGGCGGCGGCTTCGGCGCTGTCCACGAGCGTGACGCCGGGGCCCATGGTTTCGGCGATGATACGCTTGAGGAGCGGATAGTGAGTGCAGCCGAGCACGAGGGTGTCGATACCATCGGTTTTCAGTGACGTTAGGTATTTGGCGGCAATGAGGCGGGTGATCTCGGAATCCGTCTCGCCTTCCTCCACGAGCGGGACGAAGAGCGGACAGGCTTTGCTGATAACCGTGACCGGCACGGCACCGGCGACGGATTCATGGATGCGTTTTTCGTAGGCCCCGCTGCCGACGGTGGCGGCGGTGGCGATGACGCCGATGCGGCGGTTTCGCGTGGCGCCTACGGCGGCCCTAACCCCGG
The DNA here is from genome assembly GCA_031414455.1 of Verrucomicrobiota bacterium. Taxonomy (GTDB): domain Bacteria; phylum Verrucomicrobiota; class Verrucomicrobiia; order Verrucomicrobiales; family V1-33; genus V1-33. Next base: position 1,159 of record JANNVM010000885.1, on the reverse strand, counting down.
GGCCTATCATTCCCAAAATGGGCAAGTCCGGAAACTGTGCGCGCAGCGCGGGAGCGGCGAGGGCCGACGCGGTATTGCACGCGACCACGATCATTTTCACGCCTTTGCTCAGCAGGAATTGCGTGTCCTCGACGGCATAACGCTCGATGGTCGCCGGGGATTTGTTGCCGTAGGGCACGCGCGCGGTGTCGCCAAGATAGACGAGGTGCTCAGCGGGGAGGACCGCCCGCACGGCACGCAACACAGTGAGTCCGCCGACGCCGGAGTCGAAGATGCCAATGGGGAGTGAGTTCATGCGGAGGGTCGGGGAAACGGAGGCCGTTCGCTTCCGCATCTCCGCGGCGGCGTAAAGGGTGAATGCGCGCCTGAATCAGGCGTTCACGAGGGCGCGGTGGGCCTTAAACATGGCGAGGGTGCGGTCGCGCTCGGCACGGTGATCCACCATCGGCGGCGGATAGTCCCCCGATGCGCCAAACAGTCCGCCGGCAGGCGGATGGAGCAGGGATTCGAGCGGTGCGTCTTTCAACTCCGGCACCCAGCGGCGGATATAGTGACCGTCGGGATCATAACTCTTCGTCTGCGACCACGGATTCTGGATGCGGAAGTAAGGAGCAGCGTCCGCTCCGGTGCCGGCGCTCCATTGCCAGCCGCCGTTGTTGCTGGCGATCTCACCGTCCACGAGCATTTGCATGAAGTATTCCTCACCGAGCCGCCAGTCGAGCCGGAGATCTTTGGTGAGGAACATGGCGGTGATCATGCGGACGCGGTTGTGCATGAATCCGGTGGCGCTCAGTTCGCGCATCCCGGCGTCCACGATGGGAAATCCTGTCAGGCCGTCTTTCCAGCGCTGGAGTTTCCCGTCGTCATAACCCCACGGCAGTCCGCGGTACTGCGGATCGAATTCATGCTCCAGGACTTCCGGAAAGTGCCAGAGGATCTGCATGTAGAATTCGCGCCATGCGAGTTCGTTGAGGAACGTCTGGCAGCTTTTCTTTGCCGCGGCCTCCGGGCATTCGGAGAGCAGTGCGGCGGTGCGGTGGTAGAGTTCGCGAATGCTGACGGTGCCGTGGCGCAGATCCACGGAGAGTCGGGAAGTCGTCTGCCCGTGCGGGATGTTCCGCTGCTCACTGTAGTGCGGCACAATGGCGGTGAGGGCGTG
>JANNVM010000884.1:0-7247 GCA_031414455.1 Verrucomicrobiota bacterium | reverse complement strand
TTCAATTTCGTATTTGCGGGGCTCGCCCGCAAGGTAGCCGGCCAGACCCGGGGCGGCAATTTCCGCCACGCGCCACTGCATCGCGGCAAAGTTCACGCCGGCCGGCGCGGAGAAAGCGTTTGTCTGGAAGCGCAGGTCATTGGCGGGGAATCCAGGGGCACCCACATGCGTGATCACCGGTCGCACCGGCACGCCGGTGTCCGTGGCCTCCTGTTCAAGGAAGTTGAACCCGTAGCCGCGCTGGTCGCCGTCGCCGACGACAAAGGTGTTGGGATCGGTATCGGTGGTGTAGCCTTTGAGGAAAGCGACGAAGCCCTCGTGGTCCGCGGTGACCAGGGTGCGGTTCCACGTTCCGCCGATCTGGCCCTGGGCAACCGGCGTGCGGTAGAAATTATTGGTGTGGCCTCCGGTGGTGCGCGGGTGCTTGTTCCACATGCATTCATCCACATCGGCCCATGTCAGGGCCACGCCGGTTGGATTGACGACCTGCGCCATTTCATCAATGACCTGCCCAACCTGACCGCCGTTGTTCGCGGCGTCGTTGCACATCAGGTCCAAAATCTCCCGGCAGCGGTTTTTGAATTCGATATTGATGGGCGCAACGTTCAGGCACAGCCGCTGGTCAACGGTGCCGCTCCAGTGCGTCTCCGCGATGTACATCATGTCGAGATCCCATGGCACGGGAATCCAGTGGTTGTCCGGGTGATGATAGAAGCAGTGGTTCCAGCCCTCGCGGATGTCCACATTGCCGGTGATGCGATTGACGGCGTGGAAGCTGAAGTAGGCCGGCAGATTCAAATTGGTGCGCCACCATGCTTCGGTCGCCGACGCGGTGGAACCGGCGCGGAAGGAGTCCCAGTCGGAGGTGTTGACCGGATGGGTCGCGCCCTGGTTCTTTTTGTCGCCGCCGCCGCCCTCGATCTTGTAAGTGTTGCCGTCCGGCAGCCCGCGTTCATCGAGGAACGAGCCGTCAATGCTCTCGACGGCCATATAGAGTCCCCAGAGATCGCCGTCGTATTGCGTGGCGGGCGCTTCGGCGGCTCCATCAATGACACGGAAACTCAGGTAATGCGTGCGTGGCGATGGCAGGCCGGCGAGTTCGTAGAGTTTGAATGATACCGACTCGTCCAGCCCGGCCATGCCGCGATTGGCCACAATCCACGGGCTGGCGCAGGAGTTGAGCGAGAAGTCATCCCACGTCTCCTGGTAGCGGCGTCCGTTGTTGTCGCGCGGCTCGAAGTTCCGCGTGCGGTTGAAGTGAAATCGCCACTTGTTTTTGCCGCACTGATAGGTCGAGGCCTCGCCGCGATTGTGAAACTGAACATGGTCATAGACTTTGCCTTCATAGACCAGCGTGCCCCACATGCGGATCGTGTCCGAGCCGCTGCTCCACTGGCTGTTGGTGACATCCGTGCCGTTGGCGATGAGTTGATAGACCGGCAGCGTGTTCATGAGTGTCGCCGGGAAATTTTTCACCGTGCCGCGCGCGCCGGCCACACCTGGCTCGACCGCGCCCGACCACGCGGGCACACCGTCATAGCAAAGCCATGCGAAGTTCGGACACTCGTCGTCGGCATAAGGCACGAGAACCGATCGGTTGCCCGCGTCCGCCGCATTGATGCGGTAGCGCACGAGCCGCCGGTGCGTCTGCACGGATCCGGGGACGGTGACGGAATAAATGGCATCGCCGGCCAGAGCGTCGCCGCCCGTGCCATCGTCGAGCATTGGCAGCGACGTCCAGGTGGTCGCGTAGGTTGCGTCGGATTTCCGAATGTAAGCACCGGGATCATTCGGCTGGTAGGTGAGCGTCACCGCGCTGACGCCGTCAGGATCGGTGACTTTCGCCGTCACGACCACCGGCTGGCCGGCAGTTGGCGTAACCGGCAGATGCTCCACCTGACGGATTTGCGGCGGCGCATTCAGAACCGAACTGGAATTCACCGCGCCCGGTGTCGGAATTGTTCCACCCGATCCGCCAAAGCCCGAGCGCAGTTCGCAGTCGAAAACGAGATCGCTGCTGCCGAGTGAGGAATTGAACAACTGTACGGTGATGACATTCGTGCCCGCGTGCAGAATGCCGGCGGCATTCGTGATCTGGATGGCCTGGAAGTCCACGGGCTCCGGCGCGTTCGTCGCAAACGCCCCGCCCACAGGCACCGGCGAACCCACGGCTCCGCTGTAACGCGGGCGTCCGATTTCCTGGCCGTTGATCCATGCCACCGCACCGTCGTCCAGTTTCAAACGAAGCACCGCGGAGCCAGGCACCGGGCCGGTGAGTTCAAACGTTCGCCGCAGGAAGATGCACTGGTAGATTCCTGACATGCCGCTGAAGACATTGGCCACCGGGAGAAACGTCTCGCCATATCCCATCGGTGTGCCGACCGTCGTCCATGAAGCATCCTCCACGAAGCTCTCGCCGCGCCATGCCTCCACTGGAGCGGAGGCCTCCGTGCTGCCCGGCCGCCAGCGCCAGCCGCCACTGCCGGGCGCAAGATAGGTGACTTGATCCGGTGCCTGCCCGACGGGATAACCCGAGGCCCGCCACGATCCGCCGAGGTCATTGTCGAGGGATGGATGGATGAGTTCCAGCGAAGCTCCCGTACCGGAGCTGGCCGTGGGCCAGGGAAATCCCATGCTGAAATTTACTTCGTCAATGAGCACGCTGGCGGCATCGCGCAGTTGGATTTGCTCGCCGCTTTTGCGCAGCGAACCGGTCCACGGCCCGAGCGCCGTGCGGGCAAACTGCGTCTGAAAAGCCGCCGGATTCTCCGCCACCACCACAAAACCGCCCGCCGGGATCGTCGTGCCCGCGGGGAAGGTGAAGTCAATGCCGTCCGTCAGATGCCAGCTCGCAACGGGTGCCGGCACCGGATCCGGATTGTGGATCTCGATGAATGCGACCGGCTTCGTTTTGTCCGGGGGATCAGCATGGATTTCATTGATGACAGGCGCAGCCATCGCCGGCACTGCGGCGAGGGCCGCCAATAAGAGGAGGCGGGTGTAATTCATGAAAGGGGGGCCGCCGGAGCGGAAGGGTGGCGACATCATTCCGCATTTGCCTGCTGTGGTAAAGGATAATGCACTGCCCGCGCCCAAGCCCTCAGGCCTCCATGAAATTCGGAGCACTGCTATTTCAGCCGCAGCATCACTTCATTCCTCCGCATCGGGCCGGGTGTCCACGGCGGGTCAAAGTAGGCAAAGATCGGCTCGCCGGAGGCCTCCAGTTTCTCTGCTGCCATCCATGCGCGCAGCTCCGCCAGCGCAGCCTGTTCCTTCGCCGCGGACTGGGCTCCAGTGAACCTCAGCACGGCGAATCGTCCGGCCGGAATAGATTCAATTTTAACATCGGCGGCTGCCGGCGCAGGGATTCCCGCCCCAGCCACCTTCTCAGGCACCACGAAACTCATCTTCTCTTCCGTCCCGTCGCGGGCCATGAAGACTGGCGTCGTCATCGAAATCTTCTCCGAGCGCTCATTCTTGCCGGAAATGTAGCCGAAGAGCCGCATGAATTTCCCGTCGCGACCCTTTTCGGAAACCGATGTTGTGCTCGCGACTTTGAGTTCCGGATAGTCGCGCACCTCCACCTTTCCGGCGGTGCGTTTTACGGTGTAGCGGGCAGACTCATAAGCCGCCCGCGAAGTGGCACAGCCGGCGACGAGGAGTCCAGCCACAATCAGGCCGCTGAAGAGAAGGAGGAGATTCATGACTCCATTTGATACGACACCCGCGAGGCGGCGGGTGCATCCCGCGGGCAAGGATGCACAATTCTACCACGGGAATAGACAAATTCAGGAACGCGTGCGTCTTCCGTGCAGCGCCTCATGTCCTCCTCGCAACTCACCAGTCTTTACGACACCCACGCTCCGGCGCTGTTCCGCTTCCTCATGGCGTTGACGGGTCACGAGGCGGACACGCGGGATTTGTTGCAGGATCTTTTCATCCGGGCGGCGCGGCGTCCGGCGGAGGAAGTCTGGCGTGATCCCGCCGCGTGGCTGTTCCGGTCGGCGCGGAACCTCCACACTGACTTCACCCGCCGGCGCGGCGTGCGGGAACGGGCGCTTACTCGCATGGCTTGTGAGGCCGGCGAAGCAGAGTCCACCGCGCCCGGCGACGAGCATTCCCCGCCGGTCAATGCCGCTGCGGCTCTTGCCTCACTGCCGGAGGAGCAGCGCGCCGTCGTGCATTTGAAGATTTGGGAAAACCTCACCTTCGCCCGCATCGCGGAGGTCCTTGATATCCCCGCCAACACCGCCGCCAGCCGCTACCGTTATGCCCTGGAGAAACTGCGCGGGCTTCTCCCCCAACCATGCCACGTCCATGAATCCTGACACCTCTCCCTCCGACAGCGCCGAAAACGCCGCGCTGGAAGCACTGCTGCGTTCGCACCCGCAGAGTGAACTGCCGCCGGACTGGCGCGCGCCCATTTTACAGGCCGCGCGGCAGCCTGCATGGCCGTGGTTCACCCGCCCGGTGCGATGGGGCCTCGCCGCGTGTTGGGCCGTTATCGCCGTCTTTCATATCACCGCGCCCCCGGGCCCGACTCCGCTGCCGCCAGGCACGTATGCATCGCCTCCCGCTCCCCCTATGCCCCAGGACATCGAGAAGTTCTGGCTGGCGGAACACACCGGCGCTTCCCCTGAACCCGAACTCCCCGCGCCATGAATGCCGGCTCCTTTCCCACCTTTCTCCGGCTCTGGCGTTTCATCCGTCGCTGCCTGCGCCGGCTGCGGCTCCTCTTCTTCAGCCGCCGCTCCGCCGTCGTCTATCTCATTCTCGGCACCCTTCTCTATCTCGCCTATACGATAGATCGCTGGCACGGCCGGCGTGCGTGGGCCGCGGAGAAGGAGCGTCTCGCCGCCGCGGGAGAGTCGCTCGATCTCCGCGAACTTCTGCCAAAGCGCCCGCCGGACGAGGAGAACTTTTGCGCCATTCCGGAACTCGCGAAGCTGGGAGATCCAAGTGAAAAAGTTGCCGGTAAGGATGACCCGCTGCGAATGTGGTTGGCCCGGAATTGGGAGGAGCGACTCAATTCCCGCGGGAAAATGGGAAGGTTCAAACTGGACAGGCCCGGCGGAGTCATGGAAGCACCACTGTCGGACTGGTGCGTATATTTCAGGCAGACGGGAATGTTGCCAAAGCAACCACTGTCGCCAGATCCGGCGAAGGAACTGCTGCTCAGCGCCGAACGCTGGCAGGGCCTGTTGAATGCGATTTATGCGGCCAGTGAAAGACCCGCCGCCGTTTTCCTGCCTGCGCCGGTGGAGCGGCTGGACGCCAACGGGCAATTGGATCCGAATATCGCCGGCGCTAACCTGTGGTTTCAGGTTCTGGACCTGGCTCAGAGCCTCTTACTTCATGCGCGAGCCTGCATTGAAGTTGACGACAGCCGGACCGCGTTAAAGGATTTCCTCATCCTGCGGCGGTTCGCAGAAGCATTCGGAAATGAACCTACTCACCTGGGGATTGCTCTCGCTGGATTCTACAATCGACTCGGCGCAGACATTTTCATCACTGGCGCCCGTCGCCACCTTTGGAGTGCTGTTGCACTCGCGCGGTTTGAGCAGAACAAAGTCGCGGACAATCTGCCTGCAGCTTATCGTAATGTGATTTTGGCGGGTCGGGAGCACGACACTTTTTACATCCAGCACCCCAAACAGTTTAAATTGGATCAATCAAAGGAGCGTGATTACTACTTCTACGATCTCCGATGGAAGTGGCCGTGGCTCCGCAGCCTTGTCGAGAGACTTGCTCCTGAGGGCCGAATTAACAGGTTCTGTGCCGAGCGAAGCAGGTGGCAATCCAGTTACCTCGATGCTGTGGAGAACGCCGTGCCGGGCGAATCCTGGTTCCGCAGGTGGGAGCAGATCAAACTCATTGCTGAGCCCGCTACTCCGCCGTGCATTCGTCTCCAGTCCTCTGTCTCACCGGTCGGAGAGTTTGCACTCTATTTTTCGGTGCTAGTCAGGCAGCAGCTCCTCCGCACCGCCTGCGCTATCGAACGTCATTACCTCGCGCACCGCCGCTATCCCGTCACGCTGTCGGAAATCACGGCCTCACTTCCGCCGGAAGCCATGACCGACATCGATGGCCAGCCGTTTCGTTACCGCACTGCGCCGGACGGCAGCACTTTCAGGCTCTGGTCTGTGGGCCGGAATGGCAAAGACGACACGGGCACGAAGGACGCGGAGGATGACTGGAGCTTTTCCACGGAGAAGTAAGCGGACTTACTCCACCGCCACCGCTAACGCTCCGGCAGCGAGTAACAGTTCCCTTTCGCCGACGCGTTCGGGAGCATTTAATTGCAGGAGCCGCACCGTGACCCGGCCTATCGCCGTGAGCGGGACGATGAATCCTTCGCGCAGCTTGAAGTGGTCGCTCCACCGCTCCCGGCGCGGATGGAACAGAGGCGTCAAGGCACCGTCTGCCGGATCCAGTGAGGCGATGTCGCTGCCTTTGTGCTGGTTACACAAAGCGCAGGACATGGCGAGATTCTCCACCTCCGTCTCGCCACCATGTTTCTGTGCAATGATATGATCCAACTGCGGCGCGAGCAGGGTCGCCTTCGCCGGTGTCAGGCAGTATTTGCATTGCCCGTTGGACCGCGTTTCCACGAGCCGGCGCAGATCCGGTGTGACCCGCGGCCCGGTCATGCCGCCCGGCCAGCGGCTTTCAATTTGAGGAGGGCTTTGGCCTTAGCCATCCGAACGAGGTGCTCCACACTGGCGATTTCATCCCACTCCGCCTGCTCGTCTGGCGAAAGACCGCCTTGTCTTGTCCGCTCCAGCAATTCTTCGACGCGCGCCGCTACGGCGGGAGGTGCATGAAGGGCCAGCACCTCCACTGGATCAGGCAGCCCGGCGAGAAATCCGACGATGTCGGTGAGGTCGCGGCATTCGTGCTGACTGCGGCGCTTGCGGGCCTGCAAGCCGGCAGAGATTACCGCCGCCACCCCGGCTTCCGTGCCGGGCAGAAACGCGGCCAGTTCATCGGGAACTTCGAGAGTGACAGTCATGCGCGCAGGGTGCGGCAAAGCGGCGGGAGGTGCAAGTCTGGAAATCCCTCATGCAAGGTTGCGTGCGGGAACCCTCCCGTTACTCTCGTCCGCCTCCCCCATGCACCAAGTCTATATTCGCACCTACGGCTGCCAAATGAACGAGCGCGACTCCGAACAAGTCGCGCAGATGTTTATGGAACGGGGTGGTTATGCCATGACGCCGGAGGCGGCGGAGGCGGATGTCATTCTCATC
>JANNVM010000883.1:0-2366 GCA_031414455.1 Verrucomicrobiota bacterium | reverse complement strand
TTCAGTGTCGGCGTAATGCTTCGGGGTCTGCGCCTGATTGAAACGGTCCGGATCGTCGAGTTCCTTGAGCAGAACCTGCGCAGGCTTGTAGTTCGGGGCCATGTTGTCGGACAGGACGGTGTTGAGCAGCGTCTTGGCCTTGTCGAACTCGCCGCGATGGCCGAGTTCGCGGGCGTGAATAACGGCGGCGCGGGAAAACTTGCCGATGATGCGGTTGCGGTCGTGCTGATTACTCAGACCGTTCGGCATCGTGTTCAGCGCAAATTGATAACGCTCAATTGCTCCGGCGTAGTCCTGCTTGGCATACAACCGGTCACCTTCGCGCTCCGCATCCAGCGCTTCCTGAACCCGGCGCTGACGTTTGACGAGTTCGTTATCAACCATGGAGTGGCCATAAGACGTCTCACCCGCGAGGGCTGACGTCGCAGGCAGGGTCACGGCACATGCAAGGACGGTAATCAGCGCCTTGGAATGGAGGTTTAGCACGGGCTTTCTCATAAGAGGTTTCGGGTTGGGAATGGAAGCGGGTTGGGGATGAAACGGGGAATTTTGCGCGGTTTATGCCACAGATCAGATTTTACGCATCAACTAAATGCTCACGGAGGCGTTAGAATTTTCAGAGTGGCGGTTTTCTTTTCGGTCTCGCCAGGCGGCATAAAATCAAGGGTAACGTCCTCGTCGGTGACTTTTACGACGGTGAATTTGAATTCAGGCCGGACCTCGAAGGTGAATTCTTCGCCCTCGCTGACGATTTTTTCTTCAGGCGTGCCGAGGTTGCAGACCATCTTCGCACGGCGGGCGGGCATTTCTTTGGGCACTTTAAGCTCCAGTTGGATCTCCTCCACTTTGTCCTTCGTGGAAAGGTCATCCAGAGTGGCGACCGCAGGCTTTGCGGTGCGGTCCACTTTGGTAAGTTTGAAGCGCATCTCCTTCGATCCCCGTTCCGCCGGAAATGCACCACCGACGGCAATCAGACTGTTGAACGCCGTGGCCGCGGGTTCGCTGCGGCGAATCGTGATTTCACTGTCACCGCCATCAATGACGAAGTTAAGCGTCAAGGGATCTTTGACGCACTCCTTGTAAGTCACCTTATCGGAGTACGGCGGCATGCTTTCCTTGTCACGCGGATTGGACTTCCCTTTGAATTCCTCAGCATTTGAGAAGTAATCGCCATCAGTATCCAGTTCGGCGATGTCCGAGCGGGTGATATCGAGATCATTCTCGTAAAGCCAGCGGTTTTCGATCGGCGGACGGACCTGCTCTGATTCCGGATCGAGAATGTTGACGAGTTTGCCGTCTGCCGCCGTCTTCAGGACGGGAAAGGAGGCAAACAGGCTGATATCAATGTTCTTGAACTTCGGCGGGGTCACTTTGGCCTCAGCAGTGAGCAGCGACGCCGCAGCCTTAAGTTTTGTGCCCGCAGCGTCGGTGCCAAAGTCATTCTTTTCGACCACATCCGGCCGGGATTTGAAATTGGCGCTCTTGAAGCCCATCACTTTGGACACGAGCAGGCCCCCCACCAGCAGGGCAATGATGCCGAAGAAGCCCAGCAGCAGGCGGTCGTATTTGGCTTTGATCCACTCCATAGGAAATAGTCAGGCTTGAGAGCGTGTTAATTGGCGTTAGCCGTCCGGGCGGCGGGTTTTTCCGGAGTCGAAGGCACAGCGACGAAGCGAATGAGATCGAGCTCGATACTCATCCTCACCTGCTCATTGCCGAGCAGATACATGGCATCCCGCTTAATCGTTTTCTTGGTCCCGTCAGGCAGGGTGATTTCTTCCTCTTTAATCTCGACGGTTTGCGTCTTCGCCGGGCCGTCCTTCAACTGGTTCTCCACCCGCAGCGTGCGAATGACAAAGAAGTGCGGGGCCATATTCCCGGGCGACGCGTTGGCGAGGGCTTCCAGCAGCGAGAGCACCGACTTGTTCTTGCCGGTAATTGTCAGCGCCAGCGGCTGGCGCTCCAGCACTTTGCTCTCATCCACGGCGGGCTTGTCTTTTTCCGGTGCCGCCTGATTCCTGGCAGCCGTTCTGGCAGCGGCAGAACCTGCAGCAGGGGGCGTAGCTGGCCGCCTGTTACCAGCGGGCGCGGCAGGCTCCTCCGGCTTTTCGGATTCAAATGCCAGTTCCGTCCGGATCATTGAATCAATGGAGGAGACACCGGCGTCCATCGCCGCATTGACAAGGAAAATGAGCGAATCCAACTGGGCACTGAGGCGTGGAGCGGTACCAACCGGGAAACTGGCGAGATACTTCTCCATCCCGAAGTCAAATTTTTCCGGCACCTTCACCTGTTTGGAAAGGCCATCCTCCTTTGCCGTCTTGACCGCCTGGATCAGCTTCTTCTGAAAGCTTTCGCCGGTCTCT
>JANNVM010000882.1:0-2586 GCA_031414455.1 Verrucomicrobiota bacterium | reverse complement strand
ATCCTCCTCCAGCAGCAGGCGGTCCAGGTCGTAGCCGCGGAGGAAAGCGATGCGGCGCTCTGCATCGGGGTCGGGTACCGAAGCAAAGGTGGCCACATTCTCGAGGGCCGCCGCGAGATAGAGACGCGCCAGCGGCACTGTCGGGTCGCACCGAAGCGCGGATTCCAGTGCCGCGATGTCGGCGCTGTGATAGAAGTCGCGGTCCCGTTCGGCACCCTGACGAAGAGTAAGTTTTGCTTCTACATCAATCCGGCGATCGGGGGGCTTAGTGTTCAGCCACTCCGCCAGCCGGGCCCACGGACCGGCCGGCAATGCAGAACTGGAAAGCGCTTCCGAACGGTGCGCGTCGGGGATGACCGCGAGTTTTCCGTCATCGTCGTAACGCAGTCCCGCAATATTGGAGGCCCACTGCAGAATGGCGGGCGTCACGGCTTCGATTTCCGCCTTCTGCCCGCCCGTGACGAGCGGCCACAGACGCACCGTCCGGTCGTAACTTGCCGTTAGGATTTGTTTGCCGTCCGGGCTGAACTCCGCTCTCCTGATTTCCGCGGTATGCCGAAAGGGTTCACCGGCAAGACGCCCGGTCCGGGCATCCCACAACCGGGCTGTTCCGTCCAGACTCGCGGTGAGCACCTGAGTGCCGGCGCTGTTGAATGCCGCTCTCCAAACCCAATGGGCATGGCGCAGAGGATCGCCCACGGTCTTGCCGGCAGCGGCATCCCAAATCTGAGCGAACTCGGATCTGGCGGCACTCTCCTCGCTGCTGGCTCCGCCGGCGGTGATGATCCTTGTGCCGTCGGGACTGAACCGGGCATCGTTGAGCCTGCCATCATGCTGCAGGGGACCGGTTGCCGGCCGGCCGCTGTCGGCCTCCCACACGCGTGCCGTTCCGTCGTAGCTGGCTGTGACCACCCGCGTCCCGTCAGGACTGAACGAGACTGCACTGACACTATCCTTGTGCTGCAGCGCTTCGGTCAGCGGCCCGCCGGTCGCGGCATTCCAAACCCTTGCCGTCATGTCGCGGCTGCCGGTGACGACTTTCGTGCCATCGGGGCTGAACGCGATGCTTTCGAGCCGGTCCGGATGCGTCAGTGGTTCGCCCCGCTCGGTAGCTTCAGCGGCATTCCACAATTGCACGTAGCAATGCCGCCCGAAATCCCCGCCAACCGTGGCGATGGTCGCGCCGTCAGGGCTGAAAATGGCCCAGTTGACCGCGCCAATATGTTTGAGAACTTTTCCGGCTGGCCGGCCGGCGGCAGCATCCCACACCCGCGCCATATGATCTCCACCGACCGTGACCACCTGGCTTCCGTCGCGACTGAACTCCGCAGAAACGAAGCTTCCTTCATGTTGCAGGAATTCTCCGAGTGGCTTGCCTGTCGCAGGATCCCACACGCGGGCGTTCCCGGTATTCTCCTGCGAGGCAAGCTCTCCCCGCAGAATCGTCAGCAGTTTTGATGTGTCCGAACTGAATTTCGCCCATGTCACCGTTGAAAAGCCGGCATCATATGTCTGCAATCGCAGCGGCCAGTCACGCTTTTGAACCAAGCGGCGGCAAAGCGTGTCGTAAAGCCATGAGGCGGCCTCGCCATTGCCAGGATCACGCTGGAGTGAGCGCGCGAGGAGGACGACAGCCTCATGCCAGCGTGACTTTCCCGCAATGCCGGCAGCGCGGCCTCCGTTCAATTCAGCGTCGAAATCCTCCTGCCACGCCTTCATTGCGGTGGCAAGGTCAGCCATGCTCGCAAGGCGCAGGTTCCGACGGTTGGCTTCGTTGGCTTCAGTGGCTGCTTTGGCCGACGCTACCGCTTTGTTCTTTTCGATGTCGGCGGTATGGGAGGTGGCCTCCGCCTTCTCCCGGCCGGCCGCTGCACTGAAATATCCCCATACCGCCGCGGCAATTCCACCAATCAGCGCAAGGGCTACCGCGCTGCCGGCAGCGAATACCACTTTGTGCCGCCGCACGAATTTTGACAGGAGGTAAGCCACACCGGGTGCCCGGGCAGTGATGGGTTCATCACTGAGAAACCGCTGAATGTCCGCCGCCAGTCCCGAGGCTGTCCCGTAGCGGCGGTTGCGGTTCTTCTCCAGGGCCTTCATCACGATCCAGTCGAGATCGCCGCGCAGTGAGGAAGCCAGTTTCGGCGGCTCGATGTGACGGCGCGTCGCCGTGCCTGACAACTCCTCCGCGGTCAGCGAACTGATGCGTGTGGACGGCCTTGGGGGCTCGTCCTCGCGGATGACCCGCCGCATTTCATCCAGCCCGGCTTTCATCAATTCCCGCGGATCGAACGGCGGGCGACCGGTGAGTAATTCGTAAAGCAACACTCCGAGGGCATAGACATCGCTGCGGGTGTCAATGTCCAGCGGCCCGAGCCCGGCCTGCTCGGGACTCATGCAAGCCGGCGTCCCGATGATCTGCTCCAACTGCGTGAAGAGCGTCTTGTCCGTCAGCGCCGCCCCGGTGGCTTTGGCGATGCCGAAATCAATCACCTTCGGCAGCGGTTCACCGTCATCGCCCGCGGTGACGAGAATGTTCGACGGCTTGATGTCGCGGTGGATGACGCCCTTCTGGTGCGCGTGCTG
>JANNVM010000881.1:0-2927 GCA_031414455.1 Verrucomicrobiota bacterium | reverse complement strand
GGCAGCGGAGAATGTGGCGGAGGAATTCGTGGCCGAGTCCCACGTTTTCGTGCGCGCCCTCGATGAGTCCCGGGATGTCTGCCACAACGACCCGGCGGTATTCGGGATATTCGATGACCCCCACCATGGGATGGAGTGTGGTGAAGGGATAGGGTGCGATCTTCGGATGTGCAGCGCTCAGCAGACTCAGCAGCGAACTCTTGCCTGCATTCGGAAAGCCCACAAATCCCGCATCGGCGATCTGCCGCATTTCGAGAAAGAAGTGGCCGGACTCGCCTTTTCCGCCGTGCGTGAACTCATACGGCGTCTGGTGGGTGGATGTCTTGAAATTGTCGTTGCCCTTGCCGCCGCGGCCGCCGCGGCAGACCACGAACTCCTGGCCGATGTCCGTGAGGTCCGCGACGAGTTCGAGGTCATGGCCTTCATCAATGCGCTTCTTGAGCGAGCGTTTCATGCCGGCGTCGGCGCTCCCGGCGGGCTCATCGTCCACGAGGAAATCATCATCGCTGCTGCTGCCGCCGTCTTCACCTTCAGGTGCCACCACTTTCTCGCGAAAGACGAGTGTTCCGGGCGGCACGCGAAAGATCTTATCGTCGCCGCTGCGGCCGGCCTTGAGGCGCCCGGCACCTTTGCTGCCGTGTCCCGCTTTGAGATTCGAATCGTAGAAGAACTGCTTCAGATTATCCGTGTGGTGATCCACTTTCAGAATGATGGAGCCGCCCCGTCCGCCGTCGCCGCCGTCAGGGCCGCCGCGCGGAATGAATTTCTCGCGGCGGAAGGAAGCCGAGCCGTCGCCGCCGTTCCCGGCGCGGGCGTGAATACGAATGTGGTCAACGAACATGGTCCGTCACCGCTCCGGCCTGCCGGCGATACCGCAAGTGGGAACCGGCAGGATCCCCGCCGGGCTCCGCCGGGGAACTTGCTTACTCCCGTTCCGTGCTTATGCCGGGCGTCGTCACTGATCCCGTCACTGGCCTGACTGCTGATATCGCTGTGGTGTTCGCTTGATGAGCCGGGGGCGCATTCCGGTGACGGGAGACGGCACGAGACTGGAGGCCTCATGCTGCCTGGAAACTCGCGTCCCTCATTACACCCGGACTACGATCGGTTGCCTCACTCCACCACGTCCCCCTCCGGCTTTGGTTTGAAGCCGGAAAAGAGGGCTTTGACCGGCCAAAGAATGAGGCTCACGAGGCCGGCGAAGGCTTTCATCAGCGGCATGGATAGAACGATGACCGGTCTCAGCAGCCGGCGCACCGAGCCGTCAGCGGAGTAGAGCAGGGCGAGCCACATGATGAGCAGAATGCCGGAGAACTTGCCCCACGGCGGGATGTGGAGGGAGTTTCCGGTGATCACATGGTAGGCCTCTTCGTAAATGAGAATGCCGCCCACGTAACCAATGAGCACGAACGCGGTGGGTTCGAGAATCGGGTACTTCTTGAGCAGCTTCACCGCGTGCGGTGCGATGGCCTGAAGGGCAAGGATGGCGATGCCGACGCCGACATAAATAGGCCACATCACAGGGAGGCGGGTCACCGGATCCTTGGGAGCGAGTCCGACGGCGGCGATAACATTGTCGATGCTCAAGCTCAAATCCATGAGGCCGATCTGAAGGAGAATGCCGGCCATGGTGGCGCGGATCGGTTTCACTTTGCCCTCGTCATCGGGAATGCCGTGCCTGGTGAGGTGCGAACACATCAGCCAGACCAGGTATCCGGCACCCAGCCAGCGCACCCAGGTATTGGAGATCAGCCAGGAGGCGACGAGCAGCGCAAGGATCCGGAAAATGTAGGCCCCCGCGAGGCCGATCCGGATCGCTTTCTTCTGCTGGTGCTCGGGCAGTTCATTCGCGAGGGCGGCAATGCCGAGAACATTGTCCACGGAGAGCAGGCCTTCGATAATCACGAGGCCGGCGATGACCCAGAGGCCTTGCTGAATTTCTTCGAATGTCATTTACGGGAACGGAGTTGGGAAAGCCGGACCTAAATGACTCCCCCGCCCATTCCCGCAAGGGAAGTTCTGCTGCAATGTTTCCCGGAAGAGTGAATTGTCCTCACTCCCGCGCATCCGACGCCCGGCTCGGCGGGGCGTCTATGTGGCGGGGCAGGGAACCCATTCCGGCATCGCCGCGGGCGGACTGCTCACGAATGGCTTCGGCAATCGCACTGGCGAGCCGCTGACGATAGGCAGGCGTCGCGCAGAGACGGGCCTCTGCGGGATTGGAAAGATACCCGCACTCCACGAGCACGCAGGGGATGGAGGGATTCCGGGTGAGGCGCAGGCGGCGGCGGACGAGACCGCGGCTGTTTTCTGCAGCACTCACGCCGGCGAGGTTTTGCTGGAGGCGTTTGGCAAGGCTGTAACTGTCCACGCGCCAGTAATAGCTCTCCGGTCCGCGCAGCCCTGACGGTCCGCTGTTATAATGAATGCTTACCAGCACATCGCCGCGCCGGCTGGCACGGACGACACGCTCATCAAGATCAACGAAGGTGTCACCGGTGCGCATTTGCACGACGCGGAAGGACCCGCCGAGTTCCTGCTGGACCCGCCGGGCGGTGTCGAGGGTCAGGGTTTTCTCCAGATCACCGGTGACGCGGCTGCGCGCGCCGGAGTCCAAACCACCGTGACCGGCATCAATAACGACAGTTTGAAATCCGCGCGGTCCGGGACGGTTGCCGAGGGCGCTGTGGCCTGTGGAGGAAGACGGCGCGGAGCAGGCGGCAAGGAACAGGAGAGGAAGCAGGAGAAGGTATTTCATGGCGGCGCGACCGTGAGTGCCGTTTGAGGAAATCCGAAACCAGAAATCCGAAAGAATAACGTTGTGAGGGGCGACTCAGTTGATCATCGCTACACGCGCAGGAAGATCTTCCGGCTGTGGAGGAACCATGCGAGCAAGAGGCTTTGGGCCACCACCAGCGACGCGAGCC
>JANNVM010000880.1:0-2750 GCA_031414455.1 Verrucomicrobiota bacterium | reverse complement strand
GGAACTCGCCGGCGACCTCGCGCGCTTCCTGCGCGATGAGCCGATCCTAGCCCGGCCTGCCAGCCGCGCCGAACGCGCATGGCGCTGGTGCCGCCGCAAACCCGCCCTCGCCGGATCACTTGCTGCCGCAGCCGTGCTCCTGCTCGCCGTACTCGTCGGCTCACCGATTGCCGTATGGCGCATCGATCAGGAACGGCAGCGCGCGGAGAAAGGCGAGTTGGCCGCCCGCTTCAGCGAACTGAAAGCCCGCCAGGTCGCTTACGCCTCAGACATGAATCTCGCGCATCAGGCCGTCCAGGAGGACGACTTCGGCCGCGCGCTCCAACTTTTGGAACGACACAGGCCGCCACCTGGGAAGACTGAGGACAGAGGACAGACGACAGAGGACAGGAACCAGCGGACAGGAACCACGGAGCAAAAGGCAGACCATTCACTGACCTCTGACCTCCGACCTCCGACCTCCGACCTCCGCGGCTGGGAGTGGCGCTACTTGTGGCGTCAATGCCAGAGCGAGGAACGCTTCATCCTTGGTAAACATGACGGCAGCATCACCGCGCTCGGTATGTTGAAAGACGGGAAAACGGTCTTCTCCGCGGGCAGAGACAGATCAGTTCGTCTGTGGGATTTCGAATCCCGGCGTCAAATCGACCAACTGATCCATGAGGAGGAAGTCATCGGTGCCGCCGCTACACCCGATAGTCGCTGGCTGGCCACGGTCTCTGAAAACGGTTACGATGGACCACCTGTTCTACTTTGGGACCTGACGAACCTGACGAAAAAAAAGCCCGTCACTCTCACTCAAGGGGCCACGCCCCTGCCCGGCAGCATAACCTTTTCACCGAACGGCCAGTGGCTCGCTTTCGCGACTATGTTCTCCGGCCTTCAGATTTGGGATGTGAGGGATGTGAATGCCCGCACCCCGCTCGAAAACCTGAAGTCGCGTTCCGGTCGGTCCGCTGGGCCTCTCGGACTGGCGTTCTCTCCTGACAGCAGCACGCTGGCTTATAACGGAAACGATTCCGGCATGATTGTGCTGTGGGACATTGCCAGCCGTAAGGAAATCGGGCGGTTTCGCGGGCACGAAAGCTTTGTGGTCGCCCTCGCCTTCTCACCCAACGGCGAAACGCTGGCTTCGGGCAGTGAAGACAGGACCGCAAGGCTTTGGAACGTGGCCGACTACCACAAATTCTTCCAATTTTCCAACCCCAGTGGCAGTATTTCCTGCCTCGCATTTTCCCCCAATGGCCGGACTTTGGCCATATGTGGTGAGGGCGGCGCCGGCCGCGTCATCCGCCTTGTCGATGTGGCCACAGGAAATCCGAAAGCCGAACTGCGGGGCCATCGCTCGGATATCTCCAGTCTTGCCTTTACGCAGGACGGGAAATCGTTGCTCTCGGCCAGTGAAGGTGGCAGCATTCGCGTCTGGGACGCTGTGCCAGGCGCGAAGGAAAAGCCTGTCCACGAGTTCGCTCCAAACGCAGTCATTGAGTGGCGCATGACCGGACCGGGGCTCTGTCTTTCGCCGGATGGCCGGCATCTTCTCACCGTTTATGCCAATGAAACCAATGAATCCTTCAGCCTGTGGGACACGCTTCACCTCACCGAAGGAGAACCTCAACCGCTTCCCTTCCCCTTCGGCGAAACGTCGAGTGCCGCCGTGGCTCCTGGCGGAAAGCTGGCCGCATTCGGGAGCCAGAGCGGCGAAGTGAAACTGTGGGATGCGGAAGCGCGCAGGCTGCGGGACTTCGACCAGCCTGGCACGCATCGCATTTACATGCTGGCTTTCTCCCCGGACGGTCGCTACCTGGCGGCCGCCGACAATACCAAGCCCCGCGGAAAGCCGGTAGCTGTCAATGAAACGAATACCATTCGCGTGTGGGACGTGAGCGTCCCGTCGGAGGCGCGGGTCATTTCCGCCGACGGTGAGTTCCCAAGAACGCTGACATTTTCACCCGATTCCAGGGCGCTCATGGCGGGCTACTCCAATGGCCAGGTCAAGCTCTGGCGACTCGACGGACAAAGGGAAGCCACCACCTTTTCCGGACGTTCCGGGTGGATGGAATCGGTGGGCTTACTGCCCGATGGACAAACGCTTGTCTCCGCCGCCGGGGACATTCGATTTTGGGATGTCCGGACTCGCCACGAGACCGACCCTCTCCCCCCGAGAGCAGGCAGTTTTACTCGCGTGGCGCTTTCTCCAGACGGCCGGCGGCTCGCTGCCGGAGCCAGCAATGGACAGATCACCATCTGGGATGTCGCTTCGCGCCTGGAGGTGGCGATGCTCGAGGGGCACAAATATGAAGTGGCGCAATTGGCCTTCACTCCCGATGGCAATCATCTCGTCTCGGCAAGCAGGGACCAGTTGCGAGTGTGGAGTGCCGCCTCGTGGGCGGAAACCGAAGCCACAGAGAAGGAGGCAGGAAAATGAGTGCTGCCGGGAAATGGGCGCGATCGCCTCGTGACGTAACGCAGCGCCTCAGGCCTGCCGTTCCGCAGTGCGTCCCGCCTGCCTTTTCGGCATGCGTTAGGCGCTCGAGCGGCAGGCCAGAGGCACTGCGGAACGGCAGCCGGGACGGGCTGCGTTACTCATGCGGCGATCACACTCCGTGATTTGCACAACCAAAACAAACCAAATGCTAAGAAAACACACCATCCATCCACCGCCATGCCAGCTCTCGTAATCTCACTCGCTTCGCTCACGCTTCCGCCCGTCAGCGATCTCAAGGCAGATATCTTCACCAGGATCACAA
>JANNVM010000879.1:0-3308 GCA_031414455.1 Verrucomicrobiota bacterium | reverse complement strand
CAACGAAGTGTGGCTGGCATTCATGAGCCTGCCGGCGAGCGGGAAATCGCCGGACTTCAGTGCCGCGGCGCAGTCAGCGGTACGCCGGATCTCCGTGACGACATGACGCGCGCGCCGGAAAAGGACAGCCGGCAGCCGCCCCTCCCTTTTTGTCAGGTGATCCGGAGTGCAATCACGGAGGGAAACAACGCCGAGCAGGCTGGCGGCCTCGCGCGTCTCGCGATGGCGGGCGACATAACCGCCGTCGGCGAGATCGTGTTTCACGCCGGTGTTGATAATGACGAGGGCCGCGCCGCCGAGGGGAATGTGTTCGATGGCGAGGCTGCGGCAGTCGAGGAGCAGCGCGTGGCCTTCGCGGGCGTGGACGGCGGCCATCTGGTCCATGCAGCCGGACGGAACCCCGGCGAACTGCTGCTCGGATTCCTGACAGATCTGCGCCTTGCGGTTTCCGTCGAGGACATGACCCGTGGCCTGTTCGAGCAGCGTGGCAAAAGCAACGGTTAGCGCGGCGCTGCTGGCGAGTCCTCCACCCTGCGGCAGCGTGGACGCGATCCTGACATTCAGCCCCGGCACGCGGATACCGGCGGCGATGAGTCCCGCGAGCACTCCGCGCAAATAGTTGGCCCATTTCTCCGGCCCGGGCAAAGGAGCTTCGTCTGCGGCAAACTCTGTGCGCAGGGCTTCCTCCGTTTCGATGCCGATCATGCCATCGTCCCGCGGCTCCGCCGTCATCCACGTGCGCAGGCCGATGGCGGCCGGCAGCACGAGCCCGTCGCAATAGTCCACATGCTCGCCGATGAGATTGACGCGGCCCGGTGCGGAGACCATCCAGCGGCCGTGTCGGGACTGGAGCCATGCGGGAGGCTGCGGGGAGATTTCCATGAAAGCAAAATGACCCGGAAAAGACGATCCCTCCGGGGCCGCGGTGTAATACCGAAGCGTGTAGAGTGTCACCTGATTTTACAGGAAAAGGAGTTCTGTGAAGAAGATTGACAACGAAGGCGGCGGCAGGTGAGCCTCCCTGCATGAACACGCGCCACCTCATTCCTGTCATCGCGTTCCTGCTCCTTGCTGGTCAGGCGCCATCGGAGGCAGGGCCCCCGCCGGCATCCATTCCCGCTCCGCGCCTCCTGCATCCCTCCGGCGTGCCGGTGGATGATTCGTATTTCCCCATCGCCGTCTGGCTTCAGGATCCGCGCAATGCGCCGCGCTTCAAAGCCGCCGGCATCAATCTCTACGTGGGCCTGTGGAATGGCCCGACCGAGCCACAGCTCGCGGCTCTGAAGCAGGCCGGCATGCCGGTCATCTGCGATCAAGGCTGCGACATCGGCTCGTTCGACATTTATCCCGTGGTGCATGAAACGCCGGAGGTGACCGGCAAACTGGAGTTCGTCGCCCGCGGCGTGGAGCGGCTCGTGAAATGGCATGATCCAAAGAAGCTGGTGTGGAACTGCATCGAATGCACCGACATGCACGGCGTCGGACGCAAGGCCACACCGGCGCAGATTCGCGCGGAGGTCTGGATGTCGCTCATCCGCGGCTCGCGCGGACTGATTTATTTCGTCCACCAGTTCAAGCCTGATTTCAAAGAAGCGGCCCTGCTGAGCGATCCGGAGACACTGGCCGCCGTGACGGCGATCAATCAGCAGATCAAAGAACTCGCCCCCGTGCTCAACAGCACGAAGCAAACCGGAACGCTGACGATTTCCCCCGCTGCCTCACCGGTGGCGGCCATGCTCCGGCATCATGGTTCGTGGTTTCTTTTCGCCGTGAATCTCAGCCCGCAGCCCGCCGATGCCACCTTCACCGTGGAAACCGCGACGTCGAAGAAAGCCACGGTGCTGGGGGAATCGCGTGAAGTCGAAGTGCAGGACGGAAAATTCACCGACCACTTCGACGGGTATGGCGTGCATCTCTACCGTCTGCCGTAAGGCGATTCGGCGGGCGGACGTCCAATGCTTTACGGAGTGATCAACTGATAATAGGCGCGGATAGTGGCGAGAGTATCCACAACATCGAAGGTGCCGGAGCCCGTCCCCTCCAGATTGATGGTGGAGAGCAATGTCCAATCGATCAGATCGGAAGACCGGAGGAGCCGCACGGCCGCGCCCGGCGGGCCAGTGAGGCTGCCCTGGACCTGCCGGCCGCTGCCGCCTCCCGGGGGAGCGCTGAGGCTGAACGATAACAGCTCCAGACCGGTGACGACGGCCGGGGTCACCGTGACGGTCACATCATTGCCGTCTCCGCCGGCATAGCTGATCGTCCAGTTCGCACCGGCGGCGGTAAAGGTCTCACCCTCGCTCAGTTGATTGCCGCCGGTGGAGAAAAAGGCCGTGCCGCCGGAAGTGCCGATGGGATCCGCGCCGTCGTTATTGAGAATGACGAACGTGTCCGTGCCGGCGGGGGTGTAGTCCAGCCTGAGCGAGAGTTTCACATCTGCGTTGAGCGTGACGCTGCCGGTCACATCGAGCTGGCTGGCGAGCGCGGACGAGGCGAACTCCAGGGCGAACTCCGCTTCGCCGCCGAAGGTCACACTGCCTGTGTGCAGTATGCCGGCACTGCTGCCGGGCGCGAGCGTGCCGCCGGACGATACGTCCACATTTCCCGCCGTGCCGGTGCCGGCGAGCGTGCCGGTTGAATAGACCCGGATTTCTCCCGGGATCGACCCGCTGACGGCTAGGGTGCCAGCGTCCACGTCCGTACGGCCCGTGTAGGTGTTCGCGCCGCTGAGTGTGAGCGTGCCCGGGCCGGTTTTCAGCAGCGGCGTGCCGGCGTGCAGTTCCGTGAGCGGCGCGGACACGGTCATGTTGAATCCGTTCGTGTCGAAGATGCCGCCCTCGCCGTCGTCCTCGTCGCCGTTCATGCGCAGCGTGCGGCTCGCGGGGAACACGATGTCCGCGAACGCGCGCAGCGTGCCGCTGCCGGTTTGCGTACTTTCGCCGTCGAAAAACCGGTAGCCCAGCGTGACGATATTCGCGGCGTCACCGAGCGAGCCATCAGCAACGATGCCGAGAACGGCGCTTCCAAAGTTATTGCTCCCGATGGTCAGGTTGCTCGTGAACGTATTGGCCGGATTGGCGAACCGCACTTCGTAGCCCTCGCTCCCACCGCGCACGCCGATGGGCACATTACCCGCGAGCTGCGCTTCGATAACGAGCGACTGCCCATTCGCTCCGAAGGACGCGCCGCCGGCACCAATGGTCATCGGAAATGCGGCACCGATGACGACCGGACCCGGTGCTTCGGAGTCGGCCTCGAGGCTGCCATTGTCCAGAACAACGGGATTTCCTGCTGCGCCGAGTGAGGCG
>JANNVM010000878.1:0-4429 GCA_031414455.1 Verrucomicrobiota bacterium | reverse complement strand
CGAATGACGGCGGACGGTTCAGCGCGTTCCGGAAGGACGGGGAATTGCTAACCTCACGCATTGTGACTTACCGGACGACGAAAGACGGGCAACGCATCCCGTTTGAACTGTCGGAGGAAAGCGATGGGACACGGCGTGTCTTTGATCTCGCGCCGCTGTTTCATGATCTGGATCATCCGGCCTGCCGCAAGGTGTACGTGATCGATGAACTGGACCGCTCCATGCACTGTCAGTTGAGCGAGGCGGTGTTGAAGTATTACCTGGAATCGCGCACGCGAGACACCCGGGCTCAGCTCATTTTTACCACGCACGATGCCATGTTGCTGGATCAGTCGCTGCTGCGGCGGGACGAGATTTGGTTCATGGAGCGCGGGCCGAACGGAGAGACTTCGATGGAATGCCTGTCGGACTACAAGGATCTCCGTTACGACAAGGATGTGCGGAAGGCCTATCTCGAAGGACGTTTTTCCGGAGTGCCTCATCTGAAGCCCTTCCGCCGGCGCGTGGTGCGGCCGGGCCTGCTGGAACAAAGCGAATTCCATCTTAACGAGGATGCAACTGACTATCAGACCCCGCCCAAAAGCAGTGAGTGAAAACACGACGGAGCGCCTTCAAGAAAACCAAACGGCTCTTCGTCGTGGCCACGGAAGGCGCGGAGACCGAGCCGATTTACTTCCAGGAGTTTCATCCTGGCAGAGAGGGCGGCTTTCGCCTCAAGATTCTGGGAAATCCGAAACACAAGTCGCGGCCCGTGGAAGTAGTGCAGCGCCTGCTGGAATATGAACGGCGCGAACGGCCCGGGCCGGACACGGAATACTGGGCAATCATAGACCGCGATGTTTGGCCTGATTCGGAATTGCAGGAAGCCTGGAAACTCCTGGCCGTCCGCGACGGCTATCATCTCGCGCTGAGCAATCCATGTTTCGAACTCTGGCTGTGGTTGCATCTCCGACCCAACCGCCCGTTTTCCGACCGGCACGAATGCCAGCGGTCTTTGGCGCGGGAATGGCCGGACTACGCCAAGAGCAGCTATGATGCGGCAGCTCTGATGCCATTCGTCACAGAGGCCATCACGCGTGCTGCCGGACTGGAGGAAGATCCCGGTGACGCGTGGCCGGCAGCGCAGGGGACACGGGTTTATCGGCTGGTGGAGAATCTGCGATGAAGGGAACCGCCGGCTCTGTGCGCCGCAGGGTTTTCTCACCGGTGGTCGGTGGTCGGTTTGGTCAGGGGCGGCAGTGGACTTTGCAATAGCGGCGGTCCTTCCGGGTTCATTGGCTCCGTGCCGCGGTGCGCGGCTTCACCAGTTTAAGAGTGTCAGCCCTTCCACCCGATCAAAGTGGGCATCGCGGGCTGCCAGCGGCATGTCGAGTTCCCGGGCCAGCGCCGCGATCCACACATCATTCTCCGGGATAGGTTCACCCTTTGCTTCCAATGCCGAAGCGATGGCTGCGTAGTTTTCTGCGGTGGCGGTGTCCGGGTTTACCACGGCAACGACTTTCAGCAGATCTGCGATCCTCCCCTTGTGTTTGGCCGGGTTTGCAGACTTCAGCGCGCCTTTGAGCAGTTCGCCCAGCACGACCAGTGGCATGAACAATGGTTCGGCAGGTTCCACGAGTTGGAACAAATTCAATTTCTTACGAAAACGGCTTCGCTCGCCGGTTGAACGACGTAAACGGCGATGTGGTGCAGGGTGTTTTGGGATGCGCACGGAGCGCGAAGTTGCACTTCGCCTCTTCCATCGAGTTCCTCGTTGCTCTGGGCGAAGTGCAACTTCGCGGTCCGTCATCCCACCGTGATGCGGCGTGCGCCGGCCAGCGCTTCCTCGAATGCCGCCCCGTCGGCATCATCCAAACAGCCGTGTGTTTCCTTGAGCACTGCGGCACGCTCCTGCCGCGCCGTCTCGTTTAGCCTGTGAACATAACGCGCTACTTCCACGAGTTTGCGCGAGGGCATCCCCTGGAGGTCGCGGATGATGGATTCAAGAACGCTCATGACGGAACGATACAACTGGTGCACCGCCCGGGAAGGAGAATTTTTGCGTGCCCCAAGCAGTTTGGAGAGTCTCCGTTCCTGATACGCGAAGCGGGGAAGAATGCTTTAGCGGGTGCAGTGGGGGTGTGATACAGAGCGGCCCGGCTGGTCGCGGGTCTGAATGAACTCTCTGGCAATCCACTTATGAAACGAACTTCGACGAAACTGCTTTCGTGTGTCCTCCTTCTGGGGCTTCAGCCGCTGCGCGCGGCGGATCCTGTTTTTTCGGGGCCGCAGATCGGGGAGAAGACGACGCCGTTCAAAGTGTTGGAACTGACTGGTGACGGTGCGGGCAAAGAGCGTGATCCGGTGGCGGACAATGCGGGTGCCGTGACAGCGATCGTTTTTGTGCATGGCATCGAGCGCTCGCTGGTGCCGCTGTTGCGCACGGTTGATGAGTATGGAGCCGGGCGGAAGGACAGGATCAAAACGGAGATCGTGTTCCTCACGGCTGATAAGATCGAAGGCGAACAGCGGGTGAAGGCGGCGGCGGGATCGCTTAAATTGCAGTCGCGGATCGGGCTGTCTCCGGATGGAGCCGAGGGGCCGGGCAATTACGGGCTTAACAAGTCCTGTCTAATGACGATCATTGCGGCGAAAGGCGATGTGGTGACGGCGAACTTCCCGCTCGTGCAGCCAGGCATCGCGGATGCACCGGGAGTCATTGCTGCCCTGGCAAAGGCCTGCGGCGATGAATCGCCGCCGACCGTCGAGGAACTCATGCAACGCCACATGGCCCGCAACGGTCCCGGCCGCGAAGGGGGAGACATGCGGCGCGGAGAACGCATGAGGCCGGCTGCCGGACCGCCGGTGGATTTGTCGCGGTTCGATTTGAATAACGAAGCCGGGCTGCGCGATGCGGTCAGGGCGCTCATCGGAGAAGTGCAAAGCCTGCGGGCGGAACTGGCTGCCGTGCGCGGTGGCGCACCACCACCGCGCGGTGCGGCTC
Source organism: Verrucomicrobiota bacterium (assembly GCA_031414455.1). GTDB lineage: Bacteria > Verrucomicrobiota > Verrucomicrobiia > Verrucomicrobiales > V1-33 > V1-33. Next base: position 1,446 of record JANNVM010000878.1, on the reverse strand, counting down.
CAACAGAAAGGCTCAAGGAGCCTATTCCTGGGGCGGCACCCACGGATGACATGCTGGTGGGACTGCTGCGGCGTTTCATTCGTCCGACGAATGATGACGCCACCGTGGACGCCGTGCTCAAGGAGGTGAGGGCGTACATCAAGGACAGTGCCGATTTTAAAAAGCAGGCGAAGGACGGCTGGGGCCGCGTGCTGCATTTACAATACGGCACGGAATACGCGCGGAAAACCGGGCGTGTCTTTCTGGAGGAACTTCAACGTGAGGCTCCGTGAAATGTCAGGCCCTCAGCGTCCTTGTTTGTTTTGTCGCGCCGGTTTTCGGGGCTGATCAGTTGCCGTCATTTCGCACCGGCATCCTTCCGATCCTGACAAAGGCCGGCTGCAATGCCGGAAGCTGCCACGGCGCGGCGACCGGTCAGGGCGAATTCAAACTCAGCCTGCTCGGTTACGACCCCGGGGAGGACTACGACCGGATCACCCGGGAATTCGGCGGGCGCCGCGTCGCCATTGCCAGCCCGGAGGAAAGTCTGCTCCTGCGCAAGCCTTCGGAGCAGGTCGAGCATGAAGGCGGGCGCAAGCTGAGGTGCGACTCGGAAGCCTATGAAACAGTTCGCCGCTGGATCGCCGCCGGTGCGCCATTTGGTTCGCGGGAACTTGCCGTGACCGGCATTGCTGTTGAGCCAACGGACAGCCTGATTCCGGAAACGGAAAAGAAGATGACGTTGCGGGTGACGGCATCGCTGTCGGATGGTTCGCAGCAGGATGTCACCGGACTGGCTTTGTATTCTTCGAACGACGACGCCATCGCAGCGGTGACGAAGTCGGGTGAAGTCACTGCTTCGGGCCGCGGCCTGACCAGCATCATGGTGCGCTATTCCGGACAGGTCGCGGCGGCCCGCGTGGCGGTTCCCTTCGGAAGTGCCGATGCGGCAGCGGATTTCCCCGTGCAGAATTTCATTGATGAGCACATCGGGGCGGAACTGCGCAGAATGGGTCTGCCGGCGTCGCCACTGAGCAACGATGCAGAATTTCAGCGACGCGTCTTTCTCGATGTGATCGGGCGACTGCCGGCGAGCGATGAGGCGAGAGTCTTTGCGCAAGAGCCGGCCGCTGCGAAAAGGCGCGCGGGATGCATTGAGTCGTTGCTGGTGCGCGAGGAATTTGCAGATTTGTGGACAATGCGCCTGGCCGATCTGCTGCTGGCCGGCGGCAGAGGGACGAATGAACAAGCCGCACAGGAATATCACGGGTGGCTGCGTCGTCAGGTATCGGAGCAGACGCCGCTGGATGTTATCGTGCGCTCGCTGCTCACGGCCACCGGCAGCGATGGCCCGGCGAACTTCTTCTCGCTGAGCAATGACCCGCGCGATCTCGCGGAGCATGTCGGCCGGATGTTTCTGGGGACGCAGATTGCCTGTGCGCGGTGCCACTCGCATCCCAATGACCG